>MGDH01000039.1 GCA_001790855.1 Candidatus Schekmanbacteria bacterium RIFCSPLOWO2_02_FULL_38_14
CCTGATTGGGAATAAATACAGGAATGATCAAGGGCTTCATTTTATCTCCAGCTTTTCAAGGGCTTCCTTTGCAGCCCTCTGCTCCGCCTCTTTTATGGATTTCCCGCTGCCATAGCCAACAGGATTTTTGTTGACCTCAAGGCATATCCTGAAGGTCTTGTCATGAACAGGCCCCATTTCCTCTATCAGACTATATACAGGAAACGTATTGTATTCTTTCTGAATAACTTCCTGAAGTCTTGACTTATAATCTCTCAGGTCAAGAAACTCTGAAGACTCCGCCTTTTTAATTATTTTTTTCAGCACAAATAACCTTGCCTGCTCAAGTCCTCCGTCAAGATAAACAGCGCCAATAACTGCCTCCAAGGCAGCAGCTATTATTGAATCCCTCAGGCGCCCCCCTGCTGCGTCTTCTCCCCTGCCAAGCATGAGATGATTTCCAAGGTCAGCCCCTTTGCCGACGCGGGAGAGAAATCTGTCAGATACTATCATTGACTTGAATTTTGAAATGGCGCCAATATCATTCTCAGGAAATTTTTCAATTGAATATTCTCTCACAACAAGCTCAAGCACTGAATCTCCGAGAAACTCGAGTTTCTCGTTGGATTCCTCTGTTTCCGTGTTACTCTCATTCAGATAAGAACTATGGGTCAATGCCTTTTTCAGAAAACAAATTGACTTAAAAGAATATCCAAGTAAATTTTCTAAAACAGTAAAGTCCTTCATAATTTAAATAAGAAAAAAAACGGACATAGAAATTGGAAAAATTTCTATGTCCATTATTTTAGATTATATTGATTTACATATGTTCTTCAATGTATTCAATGGCGTCTTTCACAGTAACGATTTTCTCTGCATCCTCGTCAGAAATTTCCATATCAAACTCCTCCTCAAGCGCCATAACCAGCTCCACTACATCAAGGGAATCAGCGCCAAGGTCATCAAAAAATGATGCATCAGAAGTCACTTCATCTTCGCTTACCTGCAACTGTTCAACGATTATTTTTTTCACTCTTTCTTCTACTGTCATCAACATTTCACCTCCTAAAAAATTTTATTAATAATTACATGTACATCCCGCCGTTTACGTGGATTACCTGTCCAGTTATGTAAGAAGCCTTATCAGATACAAGGAAATTCACAAGATGCGCAACATCAGCAGCAGAACCAAACCTGTTAAAGGGAATCTGCTTTTTCATCTCCTCCTTAGCCTTCTCAGGCAAACCATCCGTCATATCTGTTTCAATAAATCCCGGAGCAACTGCGTTCACATTGATATTTCTTGATGCAAGCTCTCTTGCCACACTTTTTGTAAAACCGATAATCCCTGCCTTTGAAGCGCAGTAATTAGTCTGTCCTGCATTCCCTGTCACTCCAACAATTGATGTGATATTAACTATTTTCCCATACCTTGCTTTTATCATAGATTTCATCACTGCTTTTGTACAGAAAAATGTTCCTTTAAGATTGACGTTTAAAACCTCATCCCATTCCTTCCAGTCCATTCTCAGCACAAGATTATCCCTTGTTATTCCGGCATTGTTAACAAGGATATCAATCTTCTGATAGCGTTCAGAAATGCCATCAACAAGCGCTGATATCTCCTCGTAATTTTCAACCCTTGCCTTTTTAATCTCTCCCTTTCCGCCCTTTTCAAGAATCTCCTGCAGGGTTTGCTGTGCTGCTGCCTCATTTGAAGAATAATTTATTATTACAATAGCGCCTGCTTCTGCTAAATTTTTTGAAATGGATTTTCCTATCCCCCTTGAACCGCCTGTAACAATGGCTACCTTGCCCTCAAGAAACTTCTCCAAATTATTTTACTCCTTTTATAGCTGCAGAGATAAAATTCATTTTTAAAATAAATAATTTATTTGGTAGGACAGCCGTCTCGGCTGTCTTCTTTTATTATATTAATTTTTAAAAATACATTATATTAATGATGCAGAACCTCCAAAGTTTTTTCAAGGCTTTTTTTATCTTCAACGTTAAGGCAAACCGCCTCTCTGTCAATCTGTCTTACAAGCCCCGAAAGAACCCTTCCGGGTCCAACCTCTACAAATAAATTAATTCCTTCCTGCTTAATTCTTAAAACAGAATCTTCCCAGAGAACTGGTCTTGAAACCTGTCTCCTGAGAGAATCCCTCGCGTCTTTCCCTTTATTTATAACCCTTGCATCAACATTGGTTATAATTGGAAACTCTAAATCCCTAAACTCAGTATCATCAAGATACGCAGAAAGCTTTTCCTCTGCGGGCTCCATAAGACGGCAATGAAACGGAGCGGATACAGGAAGAAAGACCGCCTTCTTTGCTCCTTCTTTTTTAAACACCTCAACAGCCTTCTCAACAGCCTCTTTTTCTCCTGATATGACTATCTGTCCCGGGCTGTTGAAATTCGCTGCTTCAACTATCCCGTTTTCGATTTTTCTTAAACCCTCTTCAACCTTCTTTCTCTCAATCCCGAGCAAAGCCGCCATTGCCCCTTTCCCTTCAGGGACTGCTTCCTGCATAAATTTCCCTCTTGCCCTTACAATCCTCAGCGCAGCCGCAAGGTCAAGAGTGCCGGCTGCAACAAGGGCAGAATACTCGCCAAGGCTGTGCCCTGCCCCTATATCAGGCTTTATTCCGCTCAGGTCAAGAACCTTTTTTGTCACAATGCTGCAAAGAAGTATTGCAGGCTGAGTATATTCTGTCAGTTTAAGCCTCTCCTCGGGTCCCTCGAAACAAAGCCTCGTAATGTCAAACCCCAAAACATCATTTGCCATCCCAAAAAGTTCTTTTGCAACCGCATAATTATCATAAAATTCCTTTGCCATGCCAACATACTGCGAAGCCTGGCCCGGAAAGAGAAAAGCTATCTTTTTCACCATTATATTTGCCCGCTATGCACTTTCAACCCCTTTGCGTACCCGCCTCTGTATAACAACCGAGTTTTTTTTGTCAAACAAAAAATGAAAATTTATAATTACAGAAATTTCATACTCAAAATTTAAATCTCTGTAATCTGATTTTAATCCCTGCAATCTCCAGAAGAGTTTTTGCTTGAATAATTTGTTATTAAATCTATAATTGGCAAAAATCTTTTGGAAGGGTACAGGGTTAAGCACTTATATGACTCCTAAAAAAATACTTATTGTTGATGATGAAAGCACTATACGGATGTCTTTGGCGAGAATTCTTGAAAAAGAAGGCTATGCTGTAGCTCAGGCTGAAAACGGCAAAAAGGCAATTGAGCTTTTAAAGAAAGAACCTTTCCATCTTATACTCACTGACCTTAAGATGCCTGAAGTAGACGGTTTTGAAGTCCTGAAGCAGGCAAAATCCATATCGCCTGATTCAGTTGTTATAGTTCTCACTGCCTATGTATCTGTTGAATCGGCAATCAGCGCAATGAAAGCCGGCGCCTATGATTATCTCTCAAAACCCATAAACATTGATGAGGTAAGGATTGTAATAAGAAAAGCCCTGAATCAGATGACTCTGGTTGAAGAGAATATCCTGCTAAAGAAACAGCTCAAAGGCAAATACAGGTTTGAAAATATAATAGGGGTCTCTCCCCAGATGCAAAAGGTCTATCAGCTGATGGAAAGGGTGATTGAGACTGACAGCACCATTCTTATCCAGGGAGAAAGCGGAACAGGAAAAGAACTTGTAGCAAAGGCAATCCATTATAACAGCTACAGGAAAAACCATCCATTCGTAACCATAAACTGCGGTGCGATTCCAAAGGACCTGCTTGAGAGCGAATTCTTTGGCCATGTAAAAGGCTCTTACACAGGAGCCTTTTATGACAGGACAGGAAAGTTTGAGCTTGCTAACAAGGGAACAATATTTCTTGATGAAATTGGCACAATGGCTCCTGACCTGCAGGTAAAGGTTTTAAGGGTTTTTCAGGAAAGAGAACTTGAAAAAGTTGGGGATTCCAGAAAAATAAAAGTGGATGTAAGGGTAATTTCAGCAACAAACGTAAACCTTGAAGACCTTGTTACAAAAGGGCTTTTCAGGGATGATCTTTTTTATCGCTTAAACGTAATATCCCTAACACTCCCCCCCCTGAGAGAAAGGGTGGAAGATATCCCTCTTTTAACCAGCACCTTTCTTAAAAGATTCTGCAAAGAAATGGAAAAAGGGGAAAAAAAAGTTTCAAACAGCACAATGGAGTTCTTGATAAAATACCACTGGCCCGGAAATGTAAGGGAGCTTGAAAACACGATTGAAAGGGCATTGGCTCTGGCAGATGGAAAGTTGATAACCCCGAAACACCTTTCGCCTAAAATTATTAATTTACCTCCTTCTGTTGAATGGCACGGGATAAAAATCCCTGACGAAGGAATAGATTTAAACAGCATAGTTAAAAATCTTGAAGTGGACCTGATTAATCAGGCTCTCCGGAAATCCAACGGCGTTAAGAGCAAGGCGGCAAAACTCCTGAAGGTTAACCGCACAACACTGGTTGAGAAGATGAAAAAGATAGGACTGTCTTAGTTATTTAAAATTAACTTATCTATCGTTTCAAAAATCACTTCCGGGTCTAATCCGTGCTTAGATTTTGAGAGATACAGGAAAAATTCCTTGTTCCCTTTCTGCCCGCGGATTGGAGACTTTGTTATTCCTTTTACAGAAAGATTATGCTTTTCTGAAAATTCAACTATTTTCAAAAGAACCGCTCTGTGTTTTTCACTGTTTTTAACTATCCCTCCTTTTCCGACTTCTCCTTTTCCGACTTCAAACTGCGGTTTAATAAGTGCAATAATCACTCCCGAACTTTTTAAAAGTTCCATAACCTTGGGAATAACCTTTGTCAGGGAAATAAAAGAAACATCAATTACTGCAAGGTCAGCCTCCTTAGGTATATCCTCCTTTTTTAAATAACGGATGTTTTTTTCCTCAAGATTTATAACCCTGCTGTCATTTCTAAGGCTCCAGTCAAGCTGCCCATAGCCAACATCAACAGCATAGACCCTTTCTGCTCCTCTTTTTAGCAGACAATCTGTAAAACCCCCTGTTGACGCTCCTACATCAATGGCAGTTTTTCCTTCAGCCCTTATTTTAAACTCTTCCATTGCTTTTTCAAGCTTTACTCCGCCACGGCTGACATAGGGAATGTCTGCCCCTTTAACAAGGATTTCTTCATCAGGCGAAACCATGCTTCCTGCCTTATCAACCCTCTGTCCGCGGACAAAAATTCTTCCCTCCATTATCAAAGCCCTTGCTCTTTCAAGGCTTCTGGCGATTCCAAGGTCAACAACAAGCTTATCAAGTCTTGTTTTATTCTTCATATTTTCATTCCTGCCCCCATTTCCATGAGGGTAAACTCCAGCAGAAATCCAGCTCCACTCATTACCGTCATAGATGACAAAGGAAGAGAATAAATTCAAAAGCCACGTGCGGAAGCACGTGGTAATTTACTTCTGACAAAACATAAAATCAAAAACAGAATATAAAAGATAAATGCAAATGTTGTTACCTCAAGCCCCAATGGAAACCCCGGATGGATAAAGCTTAACTTCACTCTACTAACCCCTGAATCCAGCGGAACCCCGACAAAAGCATAATCAACTCTGACAACATCTCTTCCCTTTCCATTAACAACTGCCTCCCAGCCGGGAAAGAAATTCTCAAGAAAAACCAGAAAGCCCTGCTCTTTCAGGGCAACATTTAATGAAATTGAGTTTGGTTCATAATTTAAAATTTCAAGCCTGTTTTCGCCTCCAGCATTACTGGTTAAAGATTCCCTGCTATTTTCAATAAAATCTTTCCTTGAAACTATAACTTCTTCTTTTGGATTAAATTCATCTGATGACAGCGATTCAAGGATTTCCTGCTCTGTCAAACAGGTTCTGACTTTTTTCACCGTGAATAGTTTTGGCAGAAAAGACGTATTTTTAAAAACTGCAAACTCGCCTTTTGGATGTATGAAAACTGCAGGATAGGGAGTTTTTTCAAAAAATTCCTTTGGCGCAAAAATATATTTTATATTCATCAAATCAAATGAAATTCTCTTCCCTTTAAGCCTCTCAACCAGTTCTTTTTGTTTTCTTAACTGGAATGAACCGTAAAAATCTCCGTGAAAAATTCCAAAATTCATTCCTGTTGCCGCTTTAAGAATGTTTTTATTAAATATCCATGTCTTTTCATTTGCAGATAGTTCCTCAAGTTCAGGATAATTGTATCCCTTAATGAACTTGTCAGAGCAATATGTCCTGAAAAACTCCGGTTTTTTATTTTCTATCCTGTCAATCACAAGCTTTCCGTAAGGGATAAAATCGTAATAATCCTCACGGAACAAAGGGTAGGATTTAAGCCCAATCTGCCACAGGTCTATAATGAGAACGAGAATTATAGCTGCGGGTAAAACCCTTGAAGAAATCTTTTGCCTCAGACCAAGCCAGATTAGAGAAACAGATAAGGCTGAGATGAAGAAAAAATAGAAACCTGCACTTTTTAAAGAAGAAAGAATATCATTTAAAGAAACATTAATGTTCCTGCTCAATAAAAAAATTTTGAAATTTAAAGGTGCGGTTTTCAGATAAACAGTGAAAGAGAAAAGAAGAACAAGCAGGATGATGATAAGGATTGAAATATTCTTAATAATTTTTATTTCAAATCCACCTGAATCTACCTTTGCTGAAGAAGGAACAAGGGGGATTTTTTTAAGATATTCTTCAAATCCCAACCCTCCGAGAATTGCCAGAGAAAACGAGGTAAATATCAGATATTTTTCCGGGTATCTGAAGGAGCTGAAAAAAGGAAAGGTTTTGTAGAATAAAAAATAAAGCGGAGTAAAAGAACCAAAGGCTAAGATTAGGGACAGAGCGCCAAGAAAGGAAAAAAAGCGCGTATCCCTGTCCTTCTTTAAAAAAAAAGCATAGACAGAAAATACAAGAGGCAATATCCCGATATAAACAATCTCAGTCCACACCCTTTCAGCCTTCTGGCTCTGAAGAAACATTCCCCAATAGTTATTATCATAAATTGTACTGCCAAAAACATAGGGAGTGAAAAACTCAATTATCCGCAAAGGGTGAAAAGACCATTTGGTTGCTTCATCAAAAGCGTAGCCTGAGCCCCTGTCTGAAAAAGGGAGAAGAAAATAGATTGGTAAAATCAGAACAGCTGAAAATAAGCACGTAAAGAACAAAACAAAAATCATTCTGAAGGAATATTTGATTAAGTGTCCTGAGACTGAAGCCTTTGATTCCTTTAAGCTGAATAAAATATAAATCAGGAAAAACACGAATTCCGCATATACCAGCTGAATATCTCCGCCAAGAACCTGAATCCCCGTGATGAAAGAACAGGCAATACACCAGAAAAGCTTTTTTCCATCCTGAAAGATTTTCATAAAGAAAAAAAATGCAAGAGGCATCCAGGCAGCAGACGATATGTAGATTGGGTTTGAGTGGCTAAAAACCATATAACCGCAGAACATAAATGCAATTCCTGAAAACAGCGAACCGTAGGTGCTGCATCTCAGTCCCCTCATCAGGAAATATGCTGCCAAACCTGCAATTAAATAATGAGAAATGATGAACAGTTTATAAAAAAGATTAAAATTAAAAATCAAAGAAAGAAATGTCAGCGGATAAAACATCTGCTGAACAGGGTCAGATACCACAGGCATTCCGCAAGCAACATAAGGGTTCCACTGGGGAATTGAAAAATTTCTGAGATTAGAAGCAATAAATCGTTTTAGCGGATAATATAAAAGGTAAGTGTCTCCGTAAATAAATGTGGTTTTTGTAAAAAGAGCCTTTGCAAAAAAGGCAATTGTAAGCGCCAGAAATAAAAATATTATCCAGAGGTTATTTTTTTTAAACAAATTTTATTTCCTTGAATTTTTTTCAGCTTTTTTTATTTCAGTTAATTAGCCTTGACTTTTTTCCAGCACACCCTTAAAAAAATCTTTATTGATGTTTCAACATTACAACTTTTGGTTCTTCATAAACTATATTGGTGAGGCAAGTTAATGTCAAATGCCAAAGCTCAAAATTCAAACGACAAAAAAAAGCATGAGCCAATAAAAGGCGTAAAAGGCACGCAGGACATATTTCCAAAAGAATATTACAGAAGGACAGAGGTCTTTAAAGCCATTCAGGAATGTTTTGAATCCTACGGCTATCAGGGAATGGATGTCCCGATAATTGAACCCCTTGAGCTGCATCTGAGAAAATCAGGGGATAAAATAGTAAAAAGCATGTACACCTTCAAGGATTACGGCAACAGGGACATATGCCTGCGTCCGGAAATCACAGCCTCTGTTGTAAGGGCTTTCAATGAAGGGCTTTCAAATGAAAGCAGGCCTGTTAAGATATATTACTTTGGACCAACTTTCCGTTACGACAAGCCGCAGGAAGGAAGGTTTCGCCAGTTTACACAGGCAGGAGTTGAAATCATTGGAAGCAACTCCCTTGAGCATGACGCAGAAGTCATAAAGCTTGCCTGTGACTGCATGGAAAAAATAGGAATAAAAAATTATGAAATAGCAATAAGCGATGTGGAAATTCTTTTTACAATATTTAAAAAGCTGACAATACCGGAAAGAGAAAAAAGCCTTTTAATAGGAGCTCTTGAAGACCTTAACAAACTCAAGGACATAAAGTCAGGAATTCCTGATGTTAAAAAGAAATTAATTGAGCTTGGAATATCAAAGGATGAGACTGAATCAGAAGAGGGAAAATATTTCAGAATCCTTGAAGCAATAGTTGAACTCAGCACAATCAGGGGAACGCCTGATTATGTGTTTCCAAAGATAGAATCACTTCTGAGAAAATACATTGATGATTTAACCGTGCTTAAACCCCTTGAAAATTTAAAAATAGTCTCATCCTGCCTTGATTCATTTGGAATCAACTGGCAGAAGGCAAGGATAGATTTCGGCTTCGGGAGGGGGCTTGAATATTATACAGGGACTATTTTTGAAATCTACTGTCCAAGGCTTGGTGCAGCAAACCAGGTCTGCGGAGGAGGAAGATATGATGAATTGTTAAGCCTTCTTGGCGGAAGAGGTGATTCGCAGTCTATTGGCTTTGCCTTTGGTTTTGAAAGGCTTCTTCTTGCCATTGAAAGGGAGGAAGAAAATAAAGAAGACTCCGCATACCAGGGAAACCTGAAAACATCCCATCTCGACGCCCTGGTAATTCCATTAGATAAAAAACTTTTCCGCTATGCAATAAAAATATCTCAGACCCTGAGAGTCAGAGGGGCTAAACTTGACATTGATTTCTCTCTGAGAAAATCAGGCAAAATCACTAAAAAAGCAGACCAGCTTAAAATCCCTTTTGTAATCTATATAGGAGAGGAAGAAGAGAAGCAGGGGTTTTTGAGTATAAAGGATTTAAAAAGCGGCATTCAGGAAAAGTATCCGCTCAATGACATTGAAAAAATCATAGAAAAAATTTCTGATCGGTAGCTAAAAAGACTATACAGCTACAGAATGTATGGCAACATATTCCGTTTTACAGTAAGGGCAGTAATTCCATTCCTGTTCTCTTGGTTTTCCGCAAGAACTGCACAGACTTGTAACATAATAGCCACAGTTGGGGCAGTTGACAAAATCAGACTTTATGGATGTGTTGCACTTCGGACAGCCCATCATATCTTCATCTTCAAAAACAAGCATCCTGTTCAACTCTTCCAAAGTCGTAAGACCTTGTTTCACTTTTTTTATACCATCGTGTATTATATAGTTTAATCCTGAGGATAAAGCTGCTTTGGTAATTGCATCTTCAGATGCATCAGACGCTATTAAATCCCTTATCTGAGAATTGATATTTAAGACCTCAAATATTCCAATCCTTCCCTTGTAACCGGAATTGCCACAATTCTCACACCCTGTCCCCTTGTAAAACCTCATCCCTTTGGTATCATCAACCCTCATCCCTATGCTGATAAATTCATCCGGGGATGGAATATAGGGAATCTTGCATTTGGGACAAATCAATCTGAGCAGTCTTTGGGCAACAACACCATTTAAAGAAGAACTAATAAGATAATTAGGAACTCCCATATTTTTCAATCGTGTTATAGTAGCGACACTACTGTTTGTATGAAGAGAGCTTAAAACAAGATGTCCTGTAACAGATGCCTGCATGGCAATAAATGCAGTCTCGCTATCCCTTATCTCACCAACCAAAATTACATCCGGGTCCTGGCGCAGAACAGCCCTTAGGCTAAAGGCAAAAGTAAGACCTACTTTTTCATTGATACCCACCTGGCTGATTCCCGGAAGTTCATACTCTATAGGATCTTCAAGGCTGACAATATGAATTTTCTCTGATTTAACGTGGCTAAGCATACCATACAGAGTAGACGTTTTCCCGCTGCCAGTGGGTCCTGTAACTAAAACAAAGCCCTGAGGCCTCTTGAACATAGTTTTTACAAGCTCTTTATGTTCATTAGAAAATCCAATGCTTTCCAGATCAAATACACCAGACTTAGAATCTAAAATTCTTATTACAACATTTTCCCCGTACTGTGTAGGAAGTGTCGAAACCCTGAGATCCATTTCTCTCCCTTGTATGCGTATTTTTATTCTTCCATCCTGCGGGATTCTTCTCTCAGATATATCCATCTTTGCCATTATCTTGATTCTTGAGATTATAAGAGCCTGAACCCATTTGGGAAATGTTATTGCATCTCTCAATAACCCATCCACCCTTTCTCTCAATTTAAGGTTATTCTGATGTGGCTCAATATGTATATCGCTTGCTCTGTTTCTGACGGCATTGCCTATTACTGTGTTTACCATTGTTATAATAGGAGCCGTTTCACTCCTTTTGACAAGTTCTGAAATTTCTGCATCAGAATCCCTATCATAAATAATTTCAATAAAGCTCTGCTTAAAAGAAGACATATTTTTTACTAATTCCTGAAGAGGGGTATTAATATGGTAGTAGCGTTCTATCGCTTCTTTAATCTGCTTAGGAGTTGAAACAGCAGGGATAACTGAGCGGCTGGTTCCAAATCTCAGGTCGTCTATGGCTTCAAGGTCAAGCGGGTCAGCAAAGACAGCGATGACAGTCCTTTTATCAGAGCTGATTGGAATAAAAGTATGTTCCCGGCATAGCTTTTCAGAAACAAGCTGTAAAACCTCAGGTTCAACTGATACGGAAGAAAGGTCTATAAAGCGGATTCCCAATTGAAGCGCTATTACTTTTGCAATATTTTCTTCAGAAACAAATCCAAGCTCTACTAAAATCTCGCCGACTTTCTTCTTGGTCCCCTTCTTCTTCTCTAAAGCATTTTCCAGTTGTTCCTGTGTAATAAGCCCTGCCTCAGCAAGAAGCTCTCCTGTCTTTTTTAATTTTTCCTTTAATCCCTTTACAGTCATATGTTTCTCGCAAAAATTTGACACATAATTTTCTAAGATTTTATATTAAAGAAGTGTTGACCGTCAAGAGTTTATTTATCTTAATTTGAATATTGACAGAACAGGTTTAAGTATGTTAAAATTTTTTCAGTACTATAATAATACAAATTGTTAGATAGTTTTATAAGAAAAATTTTAATGACAAATTTAAAATTAAATCTAAAAGTTGACAAAGAGCTTATAATAATATCTCTTTTAGTAATAATTACAGGAATAATCTACTTTTTTGTAAATAACCAAAGGGCATTCCTAAACTTCTTTTACCTTCCTGTTCTTTTAGGCGCATTCTTCTACGGGAAAAAACATGGAATATATTCAGCAATTCTTTCTGTACTAATTATATTTGCCATCGCATATTTTATCCCCGATACATTTTCTAAAGACGCAAATGATATAAACCTTGATAAATGGTTAGATGTCTCTATTTGGGGAGGATTTCTTATATTAACTGGATATACAACAGGATTCCTTTATGAAAAGAAGGAAGCCTATAACAATGAGCTAAGAAAAACTTACTCGGGTATCATAACAATGCTTTCTGTTGTAATAGATTCAGTAGATAAATACACTCAGAATCATTCTTATCGTGTCTCAAGATATGCAGAAAAGATAGCCATAGCTGCTGGATTGCCTGGACCAGAGGTAGAAGACATAATGGTAGCTGCGCTTCTTCATGATATTGGAAAAATTGGGGTTGGTGAAGAAGTTCTTAACAAGATAGGAAATCTCTCGGAAAAAGAGAGGAAAGAGATGGTTGATCATACAGGAAAAGCGTCAGAGTTATTAGAACCTCTTGGAGGCAGGGTATTAAAAATACTACCCTTGATTCTTAACCACCACGAACGGTATGATGGTAAAGGATATTACGGGCTTATTGGAGGTTCTATCCCAATTGGAGCAAGAATCATTGCCGTAGCAGATGTATATGATGCCTTGATAACTGATAGGCCTTACAGAAAAGCTCTTTCACCTGAACAGGCAAAAAATGAGATAATCAACGGTTCCGAAACACACTTTGACCCTGAGGTCATAAAATATTTTCAAAAAGTCTTCTCAACAATAGATTCTGAGGAAGAAGGACCTATGCTTTTCAAAGCAGATTAAATCTCCCTTTCCTTCAATATCTCCCTTGCGTGTTTTCTTGAAATCTCAGATACCTTTTCTCCTCCCAACATCTTGGCAATTTCCTCTACCCTGCTGTTTCTGTCAAGCTCATCAACTTTAACAGCGGTCTTTCTGTCAATTATTTTCTTTGATACTTTAAAGTGAGCATCAGCAAAACCTGCAATCTGGGGAAGATGGGTTATGCAGAGAACCTGTCTCTTTTTTGCAACCTCCTTTAACTTCTCCCCAACTACTTCTGCAACCACTCCTCCGATTCCTGAATCTATTTCATCGAATATGAGAACAGGAACCCTGTCTGCTTCAGCCAATATTGATTTTATTGCAAGCATCACCCTTGAAAGCTCTCCCCCTGAGGCGATTTTTGCAAGTGGTTTTAGTTCTTCGCCGGGATTTGGAGAGATTAAAAACTCTATATCATCTATCCCTTTTGAAGTAACCCTGTATAAACCCTTTTCACTCTTTGGTCTTTCTGCAAAGCTTATCGCGAACCGGGCTTTTTCCATCTTAAGCCTTTTTAATTCCTTCTCAACTTTTTTCTCTATCTCCCTTGCAATACTCTTTCTCTTTCCAGAAAGTTTTAGGGAAATCTTTTGCAGCTCAGACTCAAGCCTCTCTTTTTCCGCTTCAAGTCTCTCAATCTCCTGTCCTGAGTTATCCATAGCCCTGAGTTCTGCTTCTTTTTCTTCTTTGAGCTTTAATATTTCTTCAAGGCTTGCATTATATTTTCTCCTCAACCTGTTTAAAAAATCTATCCGCTCCTCAATCTCTTCAAGCCGCTTGGGATTAGAATCAATTCCGTCAGCATAGGAGCGAAGCTCTCCTGCAAGCTCTCTTATCTGCACAGCAATCTCCTCAAGTCTTTTGTAAAAGGAAGCCAGATTTTCGTCAATTGATGCTATTCTTGAAAACTCAGGCTTGATGCTGCTCAAGATACTGTAAGCAGAGCTGTCTCCCTCATAAATGGCTTCACAGGTTTTAAATGATGTCTGGGTTAAAAGAAGGGAATTTTTTAAAATCTCCTTTTCTTTTTTAAGCTCTTCATCCTCTCCTGGTCTTAGATTTGCATTTGTAATTTCCTGAATCTGAAATTTTAAAAACTCTTCCTTCTGCGCTTTTTCAGAATATCCCCTTTTTATCTCCTCAAGCCTGTTCTCAACTTCATGAAACTCTTCAAGCCTTGTTCTGGCTTCATTCCTCAGGTCAAAAAGATTCCCGAATGAGTCAAGAACATCCATCTGGTTCTCCCTGCGAAGAAGCAACTGGTGGTCATGCTGGCCATGGATATCAACAAGGTATTCACCGATTTTTTCAAGGGTTGATAGATTGAATCTCTCGCCATTGATATAAACCTGACTCTTTCCTGCCGCATTTATCTCCCTCTTTATTATCAGGTCATCTTCGGAGCCAATCTTAATACCTGTTTCATCAAGAAGCTTCTTAATGTGAGAATTCCCTGAAATGTCAAAAACTGATTCAACAGATGCTGATTTTTCACCTGTTCTGATAAATTCAGAAGAAGACCTTTCCCCAAGAACAAGGTTCAGTGCATCAATGATTATTGATTTTCCTGCCCCTGTCTCCCCTGTCAGGATATTTAATCCGGGTTTAAAGGATATGCGCAGGTTATCAATAATGGCAAAATTTCTGATTGAGAGTTGTGTCAGCATTAGTAATTTTTATATTTTCCTATAATTTCTGTTTTAAATCCAAACAAAGGAAGTTCTAAATCCCAAGCACTAAATCCCAAACAAATCCAAAATTCTAAATACAAATATTCTAAACCAGTTTTGTTTAGGATTTTTAATTTTGGTCATTTGAGATTGTTTAGGATTTAGATATTGGAATTTGGAATTTTATATTTCATCTTTCCCCCCATCTCAACTTTGTTCTCAGGGTTTCGTAGTAGTTTCTTTCCTTTGGATGGATTAGAGTAATTCCCTTTTCTGCCTTTCTTATCTCAACAACATCCTTTGCCCTTAACGCAAAACCGACCTGTCCGTCAAAAGTGAGAAGAACATCCTCGTTTTCTGACTCAAGTATTACCTCAACCTTTGAAGCATCAGGAATCACAATTGGGCGGTTGCTAAGGGAGTGAGGGCATATCGGAGAAAGAGCAATTACATTAAGGTCAGGGTAGATTATTGGTCCTCCTGCTGCAAGGGAATAGGCAGTTGAACCGGTTGGTGTCGAAATAATCAAGCCGTCAGCCCTGTAAGTAGTAAGGTATCTGGAATCAACATAGGTCTTGAGGGTTATCATTCGTGAAAGTGCGCCCTTTGTTATGACCACATCATTTAAAACAGAATACTCGCCAATCCTCTCACCCTGCCTGTGCACATGGGTTGAAAGCATAAGGCGCTTATCAGTTATGTAATCCCCTTTCAGCACCGCTCCAAGCACAGGATAGATATCATCAAGCTTTACCTCTGTTAAAAAACCGAGACCGCCAAGGTTTATTCCTAAAATAGGAGTATCCTTTCCCCCTATAAGCCTCCCAACGCTTAAAAAAGTCCCGTCTCCGCCAAGAACTAACAGGAGGTCAACCATATCAGGGATTTTATTCTTCTTGAAAACATTCCCATTAAATCCACCAAGAAGCGATGCTGTATCTTCATCAAGAAAAGTTTCTATTTTCTTTTCTGCAAGCCACCGAACAAGTTCCCTGACAACATCTGGGGCTTTTTCTCTATGAGGCTTGGCGATTATTCCAATTTTTTTCATAAAAATTCCTTTTTTAAATTTTACTAATGATAGAAGGGAAAAATAAATTTTTCAATGCTAAAATACATTATAAAAGAGATTGCCAATTAGTTGCAGGTTGGTTATAGTCATTTTAATTTTTATCAGAACATGATTCCTATAGATGGATTCCTGAATTTATTTCAGAATCTCAAGTAGATGCTCAAACAGTTTCAGCATGATAGATTTTGATAATTTTAATCAAATATGAGTACATTGAAAAAAACTTTAAAACAAGCAATAATGGAGGCAATTGAAGTTTTCAAGAAAGAACTCGGGCAGGAAGAATTCCCTCCTCTTATTATTGAGATTCCCAAAGATGCAAAATTCGGTCATTTTTCTACAAACATAGCCCTTGCTCTTTCATCAAAATTAAATAAACCTCCAAGAAAGATTGCAGAAGAGGTTTTAAATAAATTCTCCTGCCCTGTTGTTGAAAAAACAGAGATTGCAGGAGCGGGGTTTATTAATTTTTTCATCACTGAAAAAGCCTGGCAGAAACTAATTCCTGAAGTAATTTTAAATGGAGAAAAATTCGGCTCCTCCAATATTGGAAATAATGAGAGGATACAGATTGAGTTTGTAAGCGCAAATCCAACAGGCCCTCTTCACATAGGCCACGGCAGGGGAGCAGCAGTTGGCGATGTGCTGGCAAATACCCTTGAGTTTGCTGGCTTCAATGTGGAAAGGGAATACTATATCAATGATGTTGGCATTCAGATGGCAAATATTGGAAAAACCCTTAAGGCGCGATACCTTGAACTTTTAGGGAAAGAAACAAAATTTCCTGAAAATGGCTATCCGGGCGCATATGTGAGGGAGATTGCCGAAAAATTCAAAATTCAAAATTCAAAATTCAAAATTCAAAATGATGATGATTTGCAGTTTTTCAGCGATTTTGCAGGAGAGAAAATCTTAGGAGGAATAAAGAAAGACCTTGAAAGTTTCAGGGTAAGATTTGATAAATGGTTTTCTGAAAAAAGCCTTTTTGAAAGCGGAGAAGTAAAAAACTCAATTGAGCTGCTGAAGAAAAATGGTTTTATCTTTGAAAAGGAGGGCGCGTGGTGGCTCAAGGCAAGCGACTTTGAAGATGAAAAGGACAGGGTAGTCATAAAAACAGACGGTTCAACCACATATCTTGCTTCAGATATTGCCTACCATAAAAACAAGCTGGAGAGAGGCTATAAAAAGCTTGTCAATATATGGGGAGCAGACCATCACGGCTATATTCCCAGGATGAAAACCGTTGTAAGGCTGCTTGGTTACCCCGAAGAAATGCTCGCCGTGATACTCGTGCAGATGGTCAATTTACAGAAACACGGCAAACCTGTTGCCATGGGCAAGAGAGAAGGGGAGTTTGTTACACTGAGGGAGGTAATGGATGAGGTTGGGGTTGATGCCTGTCGCTTCTTCTTTCTTGAAAGAAAAAGCAATGCTCATTTGAACTTTGACCTTGCCCTTGCAAAGGAGCAGTCAAATAAAAACCCTGTTTATTATGTTCAGTATGCCCATGCAAGAATCTGCAGTATTTTCAGCAAAGCAGAAGAGAAGGGAATAACCCTTCCAGAAATTGATAAAACTGATTTCAGCCTTCTCAATACAGAAGAAGAGCTTTCAATAATGCGTAAAATCTACCAGTTTCAGGAAATAATAGAGGTAATCGCCAATACCTGTGAACCACACCATCTTACTTTTTATCTGAAAGAACTTGTTGCCCTTTTCCACAAATATTATAATGAGCATCCGATTTTAGGAGATGAAAGCAGGCTTACAGATTCCCGTCTTGCCCTTTGTATGGCAATCAGGATTGTCCTTAGGAATGGAATGAGGCTTTTGGGAATCTCTGCGCCTGAAAGGATGTAAAAATGGTAGAACTCCGTGATGTTGAAAAAATAAGAGAGGCAAGAGAACAAAGCTCTTATTCATTTGTCTCTGTAATCATAACAAGCCTCCTTTTATTTCTTCTTGGAATAATAACCGGAGTATACTTTTCAGATTTTTTAAAAGAAATTTTTAATATTTTCCCATTATCGCCATGAAAGAGTCCTGTTACAGTATAAAAGTCTCTGCATTTACTGTTGAAAAGTTTGCTAACTCCCAATATGAATCCCTCAAGAAAAAAGGGTATGATGCCTATATTGAAAAAGAAGGCGGGTTTGCAAAAAAAAAGACCTACACAGTAATGGTTGGAAAATTCAAAACTTATAAAGATACAGAGAAAATAGCAGAAATTATCAGGGAAAAAGAACGGCTCAGGGCAGAGGTCGTGTTTAAAGAATAAGATGGCACGACACCAAAACTCCATCCCCTGCATCTTTTAGCTGAGGCTCAACTTGTCTGCACTTTGGCTCTATTATCCACGGACAGCGCGGATGGAAATGGCAGCCCGAAGGGCGGTTTATGGGGCTTGGAACATCTCCCTCTGCAATGATTCTCTTCTTTTTTACCCTTGGATTTAGTGATGGAATTGCGGATAAAAGAATCCTTGTATAAGGATGCTTTGGGTCATTATAAACTTTTTCACAATCTCCTGTCTCAACAATTTTTCCAAGGTACATAACTGCAACCCTGTCTGAGATATAGCGGATAATGCTTAAATCGTGGGAGATGAAAAGATAGGTTAGTTTGAATTTCTCTTTAAGCTCTGCAAGGAGGTTTATTATCTGTGCCTGTATTGAAACATCAAGTGATGAAACCGGTTCATCTGCAATTACAAGGTCCGGGGTTAAGGCAATTGCCCTTGCAATCCCGATTCTCTGCCTCTGTCCACCGCTGAATTCATGGGGATAACGGTCATAATGTTCCTCATTAAGACCAACGATTTTCAGAAGCTCTGAAACCCTTTCCCGCCTCTCCTTTCTGTTTCCTCTTTTGTGAATTACAAGAGGCTCTCCTATTATGCTGCCAGCCCTCATTCTCGGATTCAGGGATGCAAACGGGTCCTGAAATATCATCTGCATTCTTCGTCTTAACCCCTTCATTTTTTTCCTGTCACAGGCAAAAATGTTGTTCCCTTCAAAATAGACTTTTCCTTCTGTTGGCTCAATCAGTCTCAGAATTGTTCTTCCAATGGTTGTCTTGCCGCATCCGCTCTCTCCAACAAGACCCAGAGTCTCTCCCTTTTTTAGAACAAAATTAACCCCGTCAACAGCATAGACAACGCCTTTTTTTCTTGAGAAAAAAGTTGAGGTTATCGGGAAATGGGTTTTAAGGTCAATGACTTCTAAAAGGTTCTGCATCTTTATGATAACAAATTCCGGGTAGGGGCGACTTTAGTCGCCCTTAATCGTTCGACTGAACTCAGGACGACTTAGCACAATTGAATAATCATAGGGAGGCTAAAGCCTCCCCTACCCAATCTTATTGACAAATCTTTTTATATTAGAGAAAAAATCTATAATCTTAGATTTTTCAACTATAATGGATGGACAGGCTAATGTCAATTATCAAAGAAAAGTTTCAAGTTGCATGTTTCAGGTTTCAGGTTAGCTGAAAACTGAATGCTGATAGCTGACAGCTAAATTTAAAACCATGACTGAGATTATAAAAATAAATCCTTTAAACCCTGAAACTCATCTGCTTAAAAAGGGAAAAGAAGTTCTGGAAAAGGATGGAATCATTGGATATCCAACTGACACTGTTTACGGGCTCGGGGTAAATGCCTTTAACAGCAAAGCTGTCAGAAAGGTTTTCGCTTTAAAGGAAAGGGATTTTTCAAAACCAATATTACTGGTAATTTCAAAGGAGTTTAACCTGAAAGAAATTGTAGCTGAAATTCCCTCTCAGGCTTTAAAACTTATTAAAACCTTCTGGCCAGGACCCCTGACTATCATTTTTAAAGCAGGCAGAAAACTCCCTTCAATCCTTACAGGAGAAAAAGGAACTGTTGGAATAAGGGTGCCTGACAATTTAATAACACTGAAGCTTTTATCGCTTTGCAGATTCCCTATTACATCAACAAGCGCCAATCCCTCAGGAATGCCGTCAGCTGAGAATGTCTTGCAGGTAAATAAATATTTTTCTGATAAACTTGACCTCATAATTGATGGCGGAAAGTGCAATAATCCCGAACCTTCTACAATTGTTGATTTTGCTGAACAAGGAATCAAAATTGTCAGGGAAGGAAGGATAAGCGCAGATAAGATTTTGAGCATCTTGACAAATTAATGCCAATCTAATATGGTAGATTTGCTTTTAAATTAATTGTCCATTTCAGAATAAAGGATTATAGGGTTCTAGGGTTTTAGGGAAATTTGAATTTTAAGTTTTGAATTTCACGCAAATCCTTGACTCCTTGAGTCCTGATGTTAATATTTTTTAACTAAGGATACAATAATGTCAGTAACTTACAAACCAAAAAAGAAAAAAAGAAAAAGAAAACACGGGTTTTTAAAAAGAATGAGTACTAAGGGCGGAAGAAAGATACTCAAAAGAAGGAGGGCGAAGGGGAGAAAGAGGCTTACAGTCTAAGCAAAGAAATTCACAGAACAACACCTTGATGGAAAAGGTTAACTCATTAAAACCAATTGAAAGAATTAAAAGAAACTCTGAGTTTAAGCTTGTTTTGGGAAAAGGTGAAAGAGTAGAGTCAGGCAACCTAATCTTCTACTTTGCAGAAAACCAGTTAGGGTTTTCAAGAATCGGTCTTTCTCTCAGCAAAAAAACAGGCAATGCCGTAAAACGAAACAGGATTAAAAGACTTATCAGGGAAGTCTTCCGCAGGAAAAAAAAAGGATTCAAGAAAGGGTATGATATAGTTGTAATGTGCAGAAAAACCATTCCTGAAATCAAATTAACACAGATGGAAATTATTTTTAGCAGGGCATTGTCTATAAGTAAAATTTTACAGGAAGAGAACTTTTGAAGATGGCAAATATTTTAAAACTTTTTGTTGTTTTTCTAATAAAAGTCTATCAGGTTCTGCTTTCCCCGCTTTTGCCCCCCTCTTGTAACTACTCACCTTCCTGCTCAGAGTATGCCTGCCAGGCTTTTAGCCGCTATGGCTTGGTCAAAGGCTTATGGCTATCAGCAAGGCGGGTTGCAAAATGCAACCCGTTCGGGCAAGGTGGATTTGACCCTTTAAAATAAAAAACTGTTAAAAGAAGTTTGTGTGCGGAATCTTTTTAAATATCTGTAATCAGAAATTTTCAAATTAGCTTGTAAAATAGAGGAGAAATAATGCAAATAAGGCTTGTAGTCTTTATAGTTTTAAGCCTTTTACTGATAACAACCTACCAGTATCTCTTCATGCCCCAGCAGGAAAATCTGGGAAAGAACGGGAAGATTTCAGAGGGTGCAAAATCTTCAGTAAAAGATTCTCTGCCGCAACCTGAATCAATCCCCTTATCAAAGGAAAATATTTTAAAGACCATTACCTCACCATATCCGGTACAAAATCAGGAAACCATAAAAGACGATTTCATTAAGGTTGACACTGAACTCTACACAGCAAGATTCTCCAAAAGAAAGGCAGTTTTGGAAGAGCTTGTTCTTGAAAAATATAAGGATGCTAGCGGAAAAGGAGTCAGGTTAATAGGTAAAGAAAAAAAAGATGAAAATTCCCGTACCCTCGATTTTGCTCTAAACCAGAATTCCTCTTCTCAGAGGCTTATTTTTGATGCTGATAAAAAGCTCCTCTCCTTAAACAGCAGCAATACAGGCGGTGTCATTAATTTTATATCAATCCCTGATGCTAGCGGATTAAAAGTAACAAAAAGCCTAAAATTTAATAACAGTTCATATTTAATAAATATGCATATTGAAGTTGAAAATTTAAGTGAATCCCCTGCTTCTTTCTCAAGCCAGATATTTCTTGGCCCTTCTTTCTATCTTGGTGGGGCTGATGAATCGAATGCATATGGGCATTTTGGACCGCTGATAAAAAATGATGGCAAGGTTATCAGAGAACAGACTGAGAAAATAAAGGAACCATTAATTTTTTCTAACGGAAATGTGGAATGGGTTGGACTTGAGTCAAAATATTTTCTTGCCTCAATAATGCCTGAAGAGGAAAAAACTGCAGGCTTCATGCTCAATGACAAGAACAAAAAGAGCTTGGTTGGAATACAAACCGCTGTTTCAAAAATAAAAGGCAGAGAAAGGCTTTCCCGGAATTACAGCGTTTACATAGGTCCCAAAGAGTTCAACAGCTTAAAAGCGCTAAAGCTTGAAAACGCCATAGACTTTGGCTGGTTCGGGGTTGTTGGAATACCTCTTCTTAAGGCTTTAAATTTTTTCAATCTCTATCTTAAAAATTATGGACTCACAATAATCCTGATTACTTTTATCATAAAAATCCTTTTTATCCCCTTTACTCAAAAAAGTTTTAAATCCATGCAGGCTATGCAAAAGCTCCAGCCACAGATAAAAGCGCTTAAGGAGAGATATAAAAAAGAGCCTCAGAAGTTGAACCAGGAAACTATGGAGCTTTACAAAAAGCATAAGGTTAATCCTGTTGGAGGCTGCCTTCCAATGGTTTTCCAGATTCCGGTTTTCATAGCCTTTTATAATGTTCTTATGAATTCAATAGAATTAAGGGGTGCTCCTTTTTTTCTTTGGATAAGCGATCTGTCTGCAAAAGACCCCTATTACGTTACGCCAATCATTATGGGCATAACAATGTTTGCCCAGCAGAAAATGAGTCCAACCACGGCAGACCCAAAGCAGGCTCAGATCATGCTCATAATGCCGGTTATATTTACTTTTATGTTTATGTCTTTCCCGACCGGACTGGTGCTCTATTGGACCGTTAACAACATACTCACCATAGGACAGCAGTATTTTATTATGGGAAAGTTTGCAGCAAAAGAAACAGATGATGAGAAAGGGAAAAACAGAAAAAAGAAAAATAATGATAAATAACTATGCAGTGGCAGGGCTTGCCTCTGCCCAATGAATATTTGATTTTAAGGAGAAATTATGAAGATTATTGAAGAGGGAAAAACCCCGCAGGAAGCTATTGAAAAAGCAATAAAAAAACTCAATGTGTCAAGAGATGATATAAAAGTGGAAATCCTGGAAAAAGGGAGCAAGGGAATACTCGGATTTAACAGCAAACCAGCAAAAATAGAGGCAACTATCTCAAGCGACGGCATTGAAGCAAAAGCCAGAAATTTTCTTGAAAAGTTATTTAAGCTCATGGATTTCCAGATTTCAATGAATGTAAAAAAAGAAAAAGATTCAATAATTTTTGAGGTGTGTGGCGAAAACACAGGGTTATTAATAGGAAGAAAAGGGCAAACCCTTGAAGCCCTCCAGCATCTCATTGACAGGATTATGAACAAGGATGATAACATCAGATTCAAGGTGCTCATAGATATAGAAGGGTACAGAAAAAAAAGAGAAGAGGCTCTGATAAAGCTCGCTGACCGCATGGCAGAAAAAGTAAAAAATACCGGCGCCTCAACTGCAACCCCTCCAATGAATCCAAAAGAAAGAAGGGTTATCCATATGGCGCTGTGTGAAGATAAAGATGTAAGAACTGTCAGCATGGGAAATGGTCCCTTGAAAAAAGTAGTAATATACCCCAGCAATAAACAGGCACCTGAAAAGAGTTATAAATGGGATGAAAGATAAAAAAGTTAAGAGCATCGCAGTTAAAAGATTTTAAGTTTTTAAAAAAGCCTGCAGCCAATACAGTCATTATGTTAAACAACGACACTATCGCCGCTATTTCAACTCCAATCGGAAAGGGGGGAATCGGAATAGTAAGGCTAAGTGGTCCCCTTTCTTTTCAAATCGGGAAAAAAATCTTAAAATTGTCATCTTCAGATAACCTCCTCCAAACAACATCCCACACAGTGCTTCACGGATGGCTTTTTGACCCTGAGAGAAAAATATCAATAGATGAGGTTCTTGTAACGCTCCTGAGAGAACCAAAGACCTATACAAGAGAGGATATGCTTGAGATAAGCTGCCACGGAGGTGAAATCGCACTGAAAGAAGCCCTTGCGCTCTGTATGAAAAACGGAGCAAGAATAGCAGAGCCGGGAGAATTCACAAAACGCGCTTTTTTAAACGGAAGGATTGACCTCTCTCAGGCTGAAGCAGTGCTTGATATAATAAACTCAGGCGCTGAAAAGTCTCTTTTAGCCGCAGCAGAGCAGCTCCAGGGAGGTCTTGGAAAAAGAATCAATGAAATAAAAGATTCTGTAATAAACACCGTCTCTCAGCTTGAAGCATCAGTTGATTTCCCTGAAGAAGAGCTTGAGTTTGAGAAAAGGGAGAACATTCTCAAAGGGCTTTCATCACAGGTTGAAAAAATAGATTCTCTCCTGAGCACTGAAAGGACAGGAAAAATATTAAGGGAAGGGTTAACCTGTTCCATAGTCGGGAAGCCGAATGTTGGGAAATCCACTCTCTTTAACATACTCCTTGATGAAGAAAGGTCAATAGTAACCCCAGTTCCCGGAACCACAAGGGATTTTATAAAAGAAGAGTTTTCAGTTGACGGATTTCCCTTAAAACTTGCTGACACTGCCGGCATTGCTGAAATGGATGATGAGCTTGGAAGGGAAGGGGTCAGAAGAAGCCGGGAGCAGATTAAAAAGTCTGATTTTGTAATTTTTCTCCTTGATGCCTCCCGCGGGCTTTCAGACGAGGACGGCAAAATCTTCTCTTTGATAGAGTCAAAGGAAAAAATAATCCTCTTAAACAAAACCGACCTTCCAAAAAAGATTAACACCGGAATTTTAAATACACTCATAAACAGGGAGAAATTTATTGAAGTCTCCTTAAAGGAAAAAAAAGGAGTTGATGAATTTCTGCTTGAAATTAAAAGAATCATAACAGGGAATAATTCCGGAGAATTCTCTGCAATAACCATAAACCTTCGCCACAAGAGCCTTCTTGAAAAAACAAAGGAATCGATTCGTAAGGCAGAAAAAAGCATAAGAGACAATTTATCTGAAGAGTTTGCATCCTTTGATTTAAAAGAAGCCTTGAACTATCTCGGAGAGATTACAGGGGAAACCTACACAGAGGAGATACTTAACAGGATTTTTGAAAATTTTTGCATAGGTAAGTAGGCGGGAGTCCATAAATCCAACCCTCTATAACCTGAAAGCCTTTATAATATTTGTATTTCCTTTCTTTCCAACAGGCAAACCCGCTGTCATAACAACCATATCTCCCTTTTTCACAAGCCCTGACTCCAGAGAGGCCTTTTCAGCTTTGTTTATCATGTCATCAGTGTTTTTGAAACTATCTATCAATATTGAACAGACACCCCAGCATAATGAAAGTCTTCTGACTGTTTTAATATCAGGGCTTACTGCAATTATTACCTGCCATGGTCTGAACCTTGAGACCTGTATTGCAGTATAACCGGACTGGGTTGGAGCAATTATTGCCTTTGCATTTAAATCAAGGGCTGTTAAACAGGCAGTATGGGATATGGCATCAGGGATTGTCTTTTCTCTTTTCATATTTTCTTTGCAGAAAATCTTCTGCTCCGGAAGATATTTTTCTGTGCTTTCAGCAATCTTTGACATAATCTTCACTGCCCTGAGCGGATATTTTCCAACCGCAGTCTCTTCAGACAACATCATGGCGTCTGTCCCATCAAGAACTGAATTGGCAATATCAGTTACCTCTGCCCTTGTAGGCTCCGGATTCTCCACCATTGATTTTAACATCTGTGTGGCTGTTATAACAGGTTTTCCGCAGAGATTACTCTTGTTTATTATCATCTTCTGAACCTGAGGTATCTCTTCTATAGGGATTTCAACTCCCAAATCACCCCTTGCTACCATTAACCCGTCAGATGCTTCAATTATCTCATCAATCTTTTTTACTGCTTCAGGTTTTTCGATTTTTGCTATAACTGGAATTGAAGCCCCTTTTTTTCTTATTATCTCCTTTACCTTTTTGATGTCCTCTGCACTGCGCACAAATGAGAGTGCTATAAAATCCACATTGCACTTAATTCCAAGCTCTAAATCCTTAATATCCTTTGCAGTTAGAGATGGGATTTTTAATTTTGTGAATGGGAGGTTTATTCCTTTTTTTGATGAAATTAACCCCCCTGCTGTTACTTTGCATCTTATCTCAGTTTTAGATTTGCCAATTACCTCAGCCCTGACAGAGCCGTCTGCAATCAGTATAGTGTCGCCTTTTTTTATTTCCTGAGGGAGATTTTTATAATTTACTGATATCCTTTTCTCGCCCCCAATAATATTCTGCGTTGTCAGGTCAAACAGCATTCCATTTTTAAGCAGAATACTTTTATCTTTTAAATTGCCAATCCTTATCCTTGGTCCTGTGAGGTCCTGGAGTATTGCAATCGGTTTGCCAAGCTCTGAAGATATTTTTCTGATGGATTGGATGAGACTCTTGTGCCACTGCCTTGTTCCGTGGGAAAAATTAAGCCGTACCACATTGACCCCTGCTGATATAAGCTCTTTAAGAACTTGCTCTGAACTGCTCGCAGGTCCAATTGTGGCAACAATTTTTGTCTTACGCAAAATCAATCCCCAAAAGATGTGCCTACTGACCTTGCATACCTTACAAGATGAGAATCTGGAGAAACCTTTTTCAGGCTTTTAATGGCTTTTTCAATTTCGACAGGGGTGATTTTCCATCCATTTAAAGCAACCATCTTGCCAAAATTCTTTTCAGCTACAAACCTCACAGCCTCGCACCCAAACTTTGTCGCAAGAATCCTGTCATATGCAGTTGGAGAACCTCCGCGCTGTATGTGGCCAAGAACAGTTACTCTCACTTCAAGCCCTGTTATTTTTTCAATCTGTGCTGCAACACAGTTCCCTATACCACCAAGCCTTATAGGGTCCGGGCTGTCTGTAACAATTTTTTTTACCACCATCTCACCGTCTTTTGGCTTTGCCCCTTCAGAAACAACAATAATGCTGAACTTTTTTCCGCTTCCCCTGCTTCTATCAAGAACCCTCCGGCAGATTTTTTTTATTTCAAATGGTATTTCAGGAATAAGGATAATGTCAGCGCCTCCTGCAATCCCTGAACAAAGCCCAAGCCACCCCGCATAACGCCCCATAACCTCAACTATCATCACCCTGTGATGGGACTGGGCTGTTGTCTGGAGCTTGTCAATTGCATCTGTTGCTATAACCACAGCTGAATCAAATCCTGAGGTCGTATCAGTAAAATTGACATCATTGTCAATGGTCTTTGGTATGCCAATGACATTTATCCCTTTTTTGTAAAGTTTATACGCAATTGAAAGTGTTCCGTCTCCACCGGTACATATCAAGGCATCAAGCCTGTTTTTTTTATAATTTTTTAAAGCAATGTCTGAAAGGTCTTTGTGAAGAATCTTACCGTTTTTTTTCACAGGGTAACTGAACGGGTTAGCTTTGTTTGAAGTGCCAAGTATTGTCCCGCCCTGACTCATAATTCCTGATGCTGCCATAAAGGATAGTTTTTGGAATCTGTTTTCAACAAGCCCCTCATAGCCATCCTTAAAGCCTATCACCTCAAAGCCGTATTCGTTGATTGCAGTTTTTGTAACGGCCCGAATCACTGCATTAAGCCCCGGGCAGTCGCCTCCGCCTGTTAGAATTCCGATTTTTTTTCTGTTTTTCATTTTAGCCATAACCATCTAAGGATTTGACGGAACGCTCTGGCTCTGGGATTTGCCCGTCTCTGCAGCAGGCAATGGTTTATTCTCTGGCTCTTTAACAGGGCTGATAACAGCAACGCCTTCCTGAGATTTGCCGGCATCTGTTTTTTCAGAAGGGACGATATTGGTTTCCTCAACACGCGACATTCCTTTTTTCAACCCCAAGGAAAATTTTGCGAGGAACTCAGGATTGCCTTTATACTGTTTTCTTATATCGTCCTCAACCCTCATTGACCATTCCTCAAAGCCAAGGGTGCTTAAAGACAATACCGATTCAGCAGCTTTTGAAGGGTCCAGAGCGCTGTTGCCATTTAAGTAAAAAAGATATTTGCTGGCATCATACAAACTAAACGCAAGGTTTCTCTTGAAATATTCTGTTCTGCTTGTCTCACCCGGGGCTTCGCAACTCGCCTTTACCCCCTTATCAATCTTCTCCTGCGGAAGGTAAATCACAATTTTTCTCGGTTCTTCATTTATTCTCTGCTTTGAAAGAATTGTAAACATATCAACTTTTAATTTGCCCATTTCATCTGTAGTAGCTTCGCTTACCATCTCTTCATTGAGACATATCTGAAGTTTTTTCTTCGCTAAAGGAGTAACTTTTTTTACTTCTTCCTTTTCAGATTTTGTAAAAGACCTTGAGATCTCTTTAAACTCTGACCGTTTTTCAGACTCCATATTCATAAAAGGATTTAAACCTGACATTGTCATGCTAAACTGCTCGCCAAGCCAGTCATTTGGTATGGCGCCAAAAAAAGGAATGATATCCAAAACATTTAAAACTATAGCTACAGGAATTCCTCCGATGCCCAAGAAAAATTCGTAAGACTCCCTCCATCCTTGATAAGGAGTAAATTCTTCCAATTTAACAGTATGTTTTTCCTTTGCGATTATAGATTTTTTTATCTCGTCAAGCTCCAGATTATAAGCAAGTTTTTCCTTGTTATTGGCTTCTCCGTTAATATCTGAAATAACATTGCCTGCTGTGCTTGATTCCTCTCTTGAAACATCTTCTGCATTTTCAATATATTTTATATGGTTTGCGCATCCGGCAAGAAAAAATATAATAACAACAAAGATAATTTTTCTCATTGTTTTACCCCTGTAAAATTAAGCGCTCCTGAAAAATTAGCAGTGCCGATATCCTTTTCTATAGGTCCTAACTTATATATAACCTTGCACTTTCCTGTAATCGTGCCACTTCCTTTTATACTGCCATCTGTCTGCATAGTTGTAATTATCTGATAATTTTTTATGCTTATCTCCAGTTCGGTATTATCCAGATAGCTTCCATAATTGTCATTGATATATTTTTGGGCTTGGCTTCTTATCTTATTTTTATCAAGGGTCAAATAGAGCTTTTTTGCTCCTGCCTTTTTCCATGTTCCTGCAAAGTTATATGTCCCGATATCAATGGTCACGGTCTTATTGGCATTGATGACAACCTGCTTCCCTGTGAAACTGTTTGTGCTTTCCTTCTTTATCTTCTTGAACTTTGCTTTAATATCATAAGTTCCGTCAACAATCCATGTTCCTTTAAAATCCGCTGCAAAAGAAGAAAGAGCAAAAGCTAAAAATATACTTATTATTGAAAGAATCAGATTTCTTTTCCTCATAGATAGGCTCCTTTAAAATTTAAGCTGTTTTATTAAAAAAATAGTTTATCTGGTTTAGCTCTTTTGTCAAACCATTTTTATAAAGTATGAGAACTTACAGCTAATCTGTGCAATTATATCTGATATTGACATATAAGGAAAAATATTGGATATGAAAGTTCTGTAAATCAGATGAAAGGTTTGCGATGTCTTTAAAAATCTACAATTCAATGACAGGGGAAAAAGAGGTTTTTGTCCCTCTTTCTGAAAAGAAGGTCAAGATGTACGCCTGCGGTGTTACAGTTTACGACCTCTGCCATATCGGCCATGCAAGAAGCGCAACGGTCTTTGACATTATCAGAAGATACCTTGAATACAGAGGCTTTGAAGTAACCTTTGTAAAAAATTTCACTGACATAGATGATAAAATTATAAACAGGGCAAGGGAAGAAAAGAAAACCTGTGAAGAAGTTGCCTCACTCTACATCAGGGAATACTACGAGGATATGCACGCCCTTGGAGTAAAAGATGCGACTGTTGAGCCAAAGGCAACCCAGTATGTTCAGGAAATAATAGAGATGACAAGTGGTTTGATTGAAAATGGCTTTGCCTATGAGATTGGAGGAGATGTCTATTTCTCGGTAAGAAAGTTTAATGGCTACGGAAAGTTATCAAAGAAAAACATCGAGGAGCTTGAATCAGGCGCAAGGGTTGAGGTTGACGAGAGGAAAAAAGATCCCCTTGATTTTGCCCTCTGGAAAGCCTCCAAGCCTGATGAGCCTTTCTGGATTAGCCCGTGGGGAAAGGGGAGGCCCGGGTGGCATATAGAATGCTCCGTAATGTCAATGAAGCTTCTTGGTGAAAGCCTTGATATACACGGCGGAGGAAAAGACCTGATTTTTCCCCATCATGAGAATGAAATAGCCCAGTCCGAGGCTTTCTCCGGAAAATTTTTTGCCAGGTACTGGGTTCATAACGGATTTGTTAATATCAACAACGAAAAAATGTCAAAATCCCTTGGAAATTTTTTCACAATAAAAGATATTTTTAAAATTTATCCCCCTGAGGCTGTAAGGCTTTTCCTTCTTTCAACCCATTACAGAAGCCCCATAGATTTTTCAGAAGAAAATTTAAAAAGCGCCATCTCAGGCATTGAAAGGGTTTACACGACTCTTTTAAGAATTGAGGAGATTAAAAGGTCAAGAAGCGGTCAGCGGTCAGCGGTCAGCGGTCAGCGGTCAACTAATAATTTCATAGATAAGGTGAAAAATTTCAAAGCCTCTTTTGAAGAGGCAATGGATGATGATTTTAATTCCGCAAAAGCGCTTGGGAAGATTTTTGAGCTTGTAAAGGAGATAAATATTTTAACAGGGGATAAGAGGGAATTTTCAAAGGATGAGATGAATTTTTTAATTGAAGCGGAAAAAGCCATAACAAAAAGCGGTGAGGTTTTGGGGCTTTTTCAGGAAAATCCTGAGGAGTGGTTTAAAAAGGCAAAGCCTGATGCAGAAGGCGGGATTAATGAAGAAGATATTAAAAAACTGATTGAAGAAAGGAACGAGGCAAGAAAGAAAAAAGACTGGCAGATGGCAGATAAAATAAGAAAGACCCTTCTTGAAAAAAATATTTCCCTTGAAGACACACCCTCTGAAACCAAATGGCGCAGGATAAAATAACCTTCTGGTATTATGGATAAAGAATCACAAAATTTTGTCTATGGCATAAACCCTGTTCTTGAGCTTTTAAAAGCAGAAAGAAGAAAAGCCCGGAAGCTCTTACTGTCAAGAGAGAACCGTTCAAAGGCGGTTGACCGGATATTAACTTTTGCAGGGGAAAAAGGCATCCAGATTGAATGGAAGGAAAAAAAAGAGTTGGATAAAATCTCGCTTTTCTCAAACCATCAGGGGATTATCTGTCTTACAACCCCATTTACTTTTAAAAAGCTGGCTGATTCCATTGATGAAAAAACTGACCGCGCCACCAGCGCTGACTTTTACATCATCCTTGACAGCATAAACGACCCAATGAATTTTGGCTCAATAATAAGGAGCTGCGTGATTGCCGGAGTTGACGGGATAGTTATTCCAAAACACGGCTCCTGCCCTGTAACAGCAACAGTTGCAAAAGCCTCTGCAGGGGCTGTTGAATATGCCTCAATAATAATGGAGACCAATCTCGTAAATGCAATCTCTTTAATGAAAGAAAAGGGGCTTTGGGTTTTTGGTCTTGATGAAAAGGGACGCCTTCCCTATACAGAAATAGATTTTTCTGTCCCCCTTGCCCTTGTTTTTGGAAGCGAAGGAAAAGGAATTAGAAATCTGGTAAAAAAGAACTGCGACGAAACAGTTTCTATCCCGTCAAGGGCAGGTATGACCTCCCTCAATGTATCTTCAGCGGTTTCAGTTGTTGCCTTTGAGGTTGCAAGACAGCGCGGGGTTAGACTCGGAAAGGGCTCTAATTCTAAAGCCTGACTCATTATTATTTTAAGAAAAGTTCACCTCTTTCTGCCTTGACAAATCTTTTTAAGACATTTAAAAGAAAACACACCTGTGCCCGTAGCTCAGTTGGATAGAGCAACGGACTTCTAATCCGTAGGTCGGGGGTTCGAATCCCTCCGGGCACGATAAAACAGTGAATAGTCGTTAGTGAATAGTGAACAGGGATTATAGATTGATTAATTCTTTTAATATTCAATTAGTTTTGCTATTTACTATTCACTGAATACTATTCACTAACTTCACGGTGAGCGTAGCTCAATTGGTAGAGCACTGGACTGTGGCTCCAGTGGTTGCGGGTTCAATCCCCGTCGCTCACCCTCCTCTCCTTTATAATTGCCATAATCTTAAGCGCTAAGGGCGAAATATGAAAAAGATTATTCTTGTTCCTTTTCATAAAATTAATCCTGAGAAAATTATCCTTGATGAAACAGGAAGGCTTGGTCTGTCATCATTTGAAAAATGCCTCTGGCTTGTCCCGTCAGTGAGAAGAATAAGGAAAATACAAAAAGCCCTTGCTGATACCATTGAGAAGGAATCCTTTGTTCCCCCAGGTCTTTTTACTATTGATACATTTGCCAAGGAGCTCTTTCTCTCTTTTGATAACCGCATCTTGATTGACAATGTCAGTCGTCTTTTAATCCTTCATAGATTATTGAATAGAATTAAGGATAAACTTTCTCCGCTTATGCCTGCAGGAAATCCTTATTTTTTCTCAGGTATTTTAAAAAGCGTTGCCAGATGGATAAAAAATTTGAAGGACTATATTATTCCTTCAATCGGTCTTGAAGGAGCCATAACTCTTTTGGGTTCCAAAGCCTCCCAGTATCAGATTCCTGAAGATGTCTGGCAAAAGTGTTTAAGGGTAATTGATGTTTTTAAGGAGTATGAGCAGCTTTTAAATGAAAAAGGACTTCTGGATGAAGAGGATTTGATTCTTAACCTGCCATCACTTATCCAAAAAGCCGCAAAACCGGAGCTTGTAATAATTGACGGGTTTTATAACCTGACAAATGCTGAGAAAAGGGCATTTGAAGCCATAATCCAATATTCAAAAAATTGTCTTGCCATCTGCTTCGGGAGTGAAGCAGGAAAAGAATCCTCTCCCTCGTCAAAATCATTTATTGAGTTTCTGAAAAAAAATGGTTTTGAACAAGCGCTATTTACTGAGAAGAAAAGAAAAATAAAAAGAGAGATAATCGAATATAGCTCTCCTGAGGGAGAAGTTGAAGGCATTGCAACAGGGATTAAAACATTATGTCTTAAGGAAAAGGTTGACCCGTCAGATATTGCTGTTACATTCCCTTCTCTTTCAAAATATGAGCTTACGATTAAAAGGGTTTTTAAAAAATACGGGATAGATTTTTTCATCAACACCCCGGTCTCTTTTTTAAATACGCCATCTGTGATGCCTGCAATCAAATGCCTTAAGGCAATAGATGATGACTTTCCAAGGAGGCTCTTTGCATCAGTTCTACGCTCCCCATATTTTAAGAAGATTCCCTATGAAATTAAATTCTCTGCTGAAAATATATCAATAAAAGCCGGGATAATAAAAGGATGTGATGAATGGATTTCATCTCTTGAGACACTCAAAAAGGAGATTCTCAGAAAAGAAAAAGATGGAGAAGAATCGATTGACCCGCAACCGGAAAAGTTAATTGAAAGAACAATTAACTTTCTGAATGATTTCTTCTCCATTGCAAAAAGGCTTAAAGAGGAGAACGGTCATACCTTTGAAGAATACAAAGATATCATGGAAGAACTTTTTGAATTTTTAGAGTGGTCTTCCCTTGAAAGCAGCGGAGAGGTTTTTCAGGAAGAAGAAAAGGAGATAAGAGAGTTCAAAAACCTCCTTGAAGGCTTTGTTATTGCTGAAGAGATAATTGGCAGGGAGAAAATCGATTTTTCAAGCTTCTTGAAGCTGTTGCAGATTCTTTTAAATGCAAAATCGTTTTTGCCCGAGAGAAAAGAGGCAGGGGTTGAAATTTTAAATATTTCTGATGCAGGAAATATCAGTCCATCAGTTTTATTCTTTGGGGGCTTGATTGAAGGAGAATATCCGCAAAAGCCTGCAAAAGACTTAATACTTCCTGAGAGATTAAAAAAGGAATTATCCCTTTTGACAATTGACGAGTTTCTGGAGCTTGAGAGATTTGATTTTGAGAAGCTTCTTGATTTGCCCAAAAAACAGATTATTCTCTCATATCCCTCCTCAGAGGCAGATAAACTATATCTCCCCTCATCCTTTCTGATGGATATAATTCAGGAACCGCCTCGAAAAGTCCTTGATTTCTCCTATGAAATTTTAAAAGAAGAGGTCTATTCTTATGAAGAGTTTTTAAGAATCAGGGGATTGGTTGAGGGAAAAATTTTCCAGGGCGCCAATGTTTCCGGGGAATTGAATTTTCAGGGTCCCCTCCTTGACCTTATCCTTACAAGATATGGAAATAACGCGGTCTTTTTCCCTACCGAGCTTGAGGTTTATGCAAGATGTCCTCATCTTTTCTATCTTCAAAAGATTTTAAAGCTTGAAGAGGTTTCAGAACCTACAGAGGAATGGGACCCCGGAACATGGGGCAAGGCAGTCCACAGGGTTCTTTACCGGTTTTTTAAAAAGGGTTTTTACCTTAAGAATAGCTTAAGAGAATTTAAAGAAGGAATTGCCAATGCTATCAGCGAGGTTTCAAAAGAAGAACTCTTTAATCCATTTATGCAAGAGATGCTCTTATCATACTTAGATTCTGTTTCAGAATTTTTATTTGAACAGGAAAGGGAGTTCAGAATCAATGGATATTGCCCGCTTGAAATGGAAAAGATGTTAAAAGGAGAACTTGAAAAAGGGACAATGGTAGCAGGCCGTATTGACAGGCTCGACTCCAATGGGAAGGATTTGAGAATAATTGACTACAAGACCGGAAAATCCCCTGCTCTAAAAGAGATAAAAGAAGGAACCCATCTCCAGATGCCTCTTTATCATCTTCTTGCCAAAAAGAATTTTCCCGGATTTAGTGTTGAAGAGGCTGGTATTCTTAATCTGAAAGAAAAGGAATGGAAAGAGTATTTTAAAAAAAATAAAGAACATTTTGAAGGAGCTAAAGGCAAAGCAACAGAGCATGTTGCAAATATCAGAGAAGGGAAATTCCCCAGAAACCCTCCTGAAGAAGATGATATTTGCGACTGGTATTTTTCAAAGTGTGCTTTTTTTGCCTTGGGAGCCTGTGAAGGAGGAAAAAACAGGAGATGAGCGTAGAAGATATCTTTGATGTAACAAGAAATGTTGCCATTTCCTCTCCTGCAGGCTCAGGGAAAACAGAAAAGCTAGCCAGGAGGTATATCAGCCTCATTATTTACGGGGCAGAAATTGAAAAAATTGTCGCATTTACATTTACTGAAAAAGCTGCACAGGAGATGAAGGAGAGGGTTTTTAAAATCTTAAAAAGCGAACACCCTGATATCTGGAGGGGATATAAAGATACTCCGCACAGGTTTCGCATCTCAACAATCCATTCATTTTTAAGGGGAATGCTTCTTAGATTTCCCTATGAGGCGCTGGTTGACCCTGAATTTGAAATGCTTGATGAAACGCAGACCAGGCTCTGGTTTGACGAGATAATCCACGACTCGTTAATTGAAATTTCAAGAAATCAGGAATCTGAAGAACATAAAACCCTGAAAAAACTTTTCCTCCTTTCAGGAAATTCCTGGGCAAACCTGAAAAGCTCTATAAAGGAATTCTTCGCTAAAAGACCGTTTTCAGAAGCCGGTTTCAGGGCGCCGTCTCTGCCTGAGCTCTTCTCAAATCTTCAGGGCGATGTAAGGGATAGGCTTGAACATCTTGCAAAAGCAGGCAATCCGGAATTACTTCCCTCGCTTGCATCACCGCTCCTTCAGGGTGGATTGCAGGATATAGGAGAAGAACTCGCCAAAACAGAAAACGATTTAAGATATCTTAAAAAAATGTTTTTAACTCAGAAAAATGAGGCATACAAAAAACATAAGCCCGGGTTTGGTTCCTGTCCTGAGATTTTTATCTCCCTTTCCAACAGTATTTACCACTTCTCTCCTCTTGCAGAAACCCTGCTTAATGAAATTAAAACCTTTCTCTTTAACATACTTTTTAAAAGAACCAATGAAAGGTATGAACAGAAAAAAATGGAGGCTGGAGTTGTTGACTTTGCAGATTTAGAAACAAAGGCTTTGAAGCTCATAAATGAAAACGAAAGATGTTTTGAGATTCTTCTGGCTTTTGAGGAGAACACGGACCACATTCTTGTAGATGAGTTTCAGGACACAAACTCCTTTCAGTGGGAAATAATTAAAAAGTTCACAGAGGATTGGCGCTCAGGTCATGGGTATAAGATGGAGAAGGGAGTCACCTCTACAATATTTCTGGTTGGAGACCCGAAACAGTCTATCTATCTTTTCAGGGGAGCAAATGTAGAGGTCTTTGAGAAAGCAAAGAGAGAGCTTAAAAATTATGCCCCGAAAAATTTTGTATTTTACGAGCCGCCTGAAAACTACAGAAGCCTTCAGAGCATAATTGATTTCAGCAATTTCTTCTTCTCCAAAATCATGAAAAGAAATAACGAAGAGGAGCTCTGGCGGACCATTTATAGCCCGTTTGAGAAGAAACGAGCTCTTCAGGACAAAGGCATGGTAGAGCTTCTTTTAACCTCTGACCCGGAACTTAAAAAAAAGAAGGATAGGAAAAGAAAAGAAGCAGAGACTATTGCAAAAAGGATTAAATCTTTAATCAGAAAAGAGATTGTCTTTGATAAATCATCTTTGGAAGAAGCTGAAAAAAAGCGCGCATTAAGGTATGAGGATATAACAATACTTTTAAGGGCAAGAACATATCTTCCCGAGATTGAGCAGGCTCTCCGGGAATACAAGATCCCCTATTTTGTCCTGAAAGGGGTTGGATTCTGGGAATCGCCGGAGATTTCGCTGGTGCGGAGTTTTTTGTTTTTTCTGACAAATCCATTTGATGACCTCTCCCTTTATACCATTCTGAAAAGTCCTTTTTTTAATTTTGAAGAAGAGATTTTTTTAAAGGCAAGATTTGAAAACGGAAAGAATCTCTTTGAGCAGGCAGAGTGCCTTCTTAAAAAAGAAAAAGACAGCAGGATTTCTGACTTTGAGCTTTTAAAGCAATATTTAAGCAAAGTGGATACTGTCCCTGTTTCTTATATGATTGAGCAGTTTTTTAAGGACAGAAATGGTTGGGAGTTTTTATGGGAGCCGCAGCAGGCAGCCAATATCAAGAAGTTTATAAAAATTCTTGAGGGATACGACAAGGAAGGGCTCCTTCTTGGAGAAATTTGTTCAAGGCTCGCAAACCTCATAAATTCCTCAGACGAATCAAACGAATCAAAGGCAAATATTAATGTTGAAGGGGTGGATGCTGTAAGGATAATGACTATTCACGCTGCAAAGGGACTCCAGTTTCCAGTAGTTGTAGTCGCAGGTATAGGGGATATAAAAAGCACAAACAGGAACGAAGGGCTTTTAATTGATGGGAATGAGATGGTTCTGAATCCTAAAAAAGAACACAGGCTCTCTTATCTGAGAAGTGAAAAACAGATTGAAGAGGTAAAGAGGCTTTGCTATGTCGCTGTGACAAGGGCAAGGGACTGCCTCATATTATCAGGATTCTTTGAGGGAGGCAAGGGGATCTCCGGTTTTAACTTCCTCTCTTCTGCAATAGATGAGTTTCAGATAAAAGAAAATGGCGGAGAATATGAGTTTAATAAAAATTTTGTAGATGGTTTTGGTATCTTAAGCAATTCAGGGCTTGATAGGATTTATAAAATTGAAAATGATGAGAAAAAACCTGAAGGTCATCTGCCAAACCTGATAGATGAGAAAGTAAAAGCAGGGGACTCAGGCAAGCTGATGCAGGTCTCAGAAGGGGAAGAGGATTTTCATCACAAACATCATACTGACCCTCTTTTAGGGGTTGTGCTCCATAAAATCTTAGAGCTTTTATCCAAGGGGAACCTTTCCCGCAATGAGGATGCGGTAAGAAAAAAGGCAGAAAGCCTTGTGAGGTTCTACGAGGCTCGAATTTCAAAAGAAAAAGAGATTGTAGATGAAGTAATTAAACATTTAAAAACCTTGGAAGAAAACGGATTGCTTGATGAAGTGGTGATTACCACAAATAAAAATTTTGCAGAGATTCCATTTATTTTAAAACATAATGGCAGGAACTATTCAGGAAGGATTGACAGGGTTGTATTTCGTGAAGATGATGCTTTTATTTATGATTACAAAACCTTTCCTGTTGAAAAAGGAGAAATTCCGGCTTTAAAAAATGCTTTTTCCTTTCAATTAAATATTTACAGGGAGGCAGTAAAATCCATTTTCTCCCCCAAGAGAATTTTTACCTATCTCCTGCTCACAAGTTCCGGGAAACTGATTGAGATTTAAAATAGGCAGGGGATGAACTGTTTACCGCCTACTCTTATGCCTATGAGATGCTTTTCAGAAAGAGGCCCAAAAGCCTCAAGATAACCACTATAAAACTTTGCGCTCTTAGAAATACTGCTATTGCCTTGACTAAATAAACATGATAAAGGGCTTTCTGGTGTTAATATGGGAATCTACAAAAAAGTAAAATGGCTGTAACTTATTTATTATATTAGTTTGCGCCCGTAGCTCAGCTGGATAGAGCGTCGGACTTCGAATCCGCAGGTCGCCCGTTCGAATCGGGCCGGGCGCGCAAATTAAAAGCCCTACATCGCTTTCTTTAACCACCCGTTTTAAAATTCCGTTGAGGTGGAAGTGACAGTTTTTGTCAATGATGTAGGGCTTATAAATTTCTCCGCAATGCCGTGTTTAAAAATTTGCTTGAACCTGGCTAACCAGTAGAGCAACTTCTTTCCATGACATTAGGCTTCCCCGGCAGTTTTTACACTGTCATGTTTAAGGGCTTGCACACTGCCATCTTTACGTGTCGCTCTCTATTCTTTTGTTGGTTCAAGAATAGATTTTAAAATCACGCGCACCGCAGAGAATATCTTGCTCTCTAGTTACTAAGATATGTTGAGAATTCCGTCTGTCAAGAGGTAAAAAATAAAGTTTTTTCATGTTAAAGCCAAGTCAATATGTCAGTTAACTGCCGAGTAAAAATGTCAGTAACGGTATAAAGTTTATT
>MGDH01000040.1 GCA_001790855.1 Candidatus Schekmanbacteria bacterium RIFCSPLOWO2_02_FULL_38_14
CTGACATTTTCACTTGGCTGTTACACTGACATTTTCATGTGGCTACCACAATTACTTTTAATTTGATTGACATAGTTTTTACAATTACCTAAATTTATAAATTTTATGGCTAATAATTTCTTACAAAAATTAAAAGAAGATAAAATAATCCCTTTTGACGGCGCGACAGGTTCGCTTATCCAGCAGATGGGAATTAAAACTGACACAGCCCCGGAAATGCTTAACCTTACTCACCGGGATATACTTCAGGGAATAGGAAAGGCTTACATTGCAGCAGGATGCGAAGTCTTGGAAACAAATACTTTTGGTGCAAACCGCATAAAGCTTAATAATTTTGGACTGGGAAATAAAGTTCATGAGCTGAACTGTCAAGGAGTAAAAATAATAAAGGAAATTGCTCCTGAAGGGGTTCTGGTTGCAGCCTCAATTGGACCTATAGGGAAATTTATAAAACCAGTCGGAGAATTAGATTTTAATGAAGCTATTGATGTATTCTCTGAACAGGTAAAAGCATGCGTTGATGGAGGGGCTGACCTTATAATTTTTGAAACCTTTTCAGACCTCTCAGAAATAAAAGCTGCAATAATCGCTGCAAAAAATACAACTGACATCCCCATTGTAGCAACAATGACCTTTCAGGAAGATTTAAGAACCCTCCTTGGCACAAGCCCTGAAATTGCGGCGATTGTCCTTGAATCAATGAATATCGCAATGATAGGGGCTAACTGCAGCTTAGGACCTAAAGGGCTGATAAAGGTTGCAGAAAAAATGGTAAAGGTGAGTAATACAGATTTTCTGTTTCAGCCAAATGCAGGGCTTCCAACTCTCAAAGACGGAAAAACCATTTTTCCTGAGACACCGCAGCAGATGGCAAAATCAGTAAAAAAATTCATCTCCATAGGGGCAAGAGGAATCGGCGGATGCTGCGGCACAACCCCTGAACACCTAAAAGCAATGCTTTCTTCAGCAAAAGACAAAAAACCAAGAAAAAGAAAACCGGTTTACGGCTTAAGAATAGCAAGCAGGACAAAAGAACTTGTAATCGGAAACAACAATCCAACAGTTCTTATTGGAGAAAGAATTAATCCTACAGGCAGAAAAGTTTTTTCTCAGGAAATAATTAACAGAAATTTTTCTCTTATAAGGAAAGAAGCAATTGAGCAGGCTAATAACAGCGCTCAGGCTCTTGATGTAAATGTAGGAGTCCCCGGAATAGATGAACCATCAATGATGAGGGAAGTAGTCAGAACTGTTCAGTCAGCAGTTGACCTTCCAATAATGATAGATTCAGCCACTCCTGAGGTTATAGAGGCTGGGCTTTCCGTATTTTGTGGTAAAGCAATTATAAACTCTGTTAGCGGTGAGGAGAAAAAACTTCAGGCAATACTGCCTATTGCAAAAAAATACGGCGCTGCAATTCTCGGGCTTGCAATTGATGATGAAGGCATACCAAAAACAGCGCATGACAGATTCCGCATTGCAAAAAAGATAATGGAAAGAGCCCTTGATTTTGGAATAAGCAGGAATGACATAATTATAGATTGTGTTGTCTCCACAGTGAGCGCTGAGCCTGAGCTTGTCCTTGAAACCCTGAAGGCAATCCGTCTTATAAAAGAAAAACTTAGACTTCCAACAATTTTGGGAGTAAGCAATATATCCCACGGGCTTCCCAGCAGAAGCCTCATTAATGCGACTTTCCTCTCAATGGCTATCAGCCACGGGCTTGATGCTGCAATAATCAACCCTTATGATGTAAGGATGCAGGAAGCCTTGTATGCATCTGCTGTTTTAACCAACAAGGACAAGAAAGCCCAACGATATATTGAAAGGGAAACTAAACAGTCAAGTACTGTTGTGATAACTAAAAAAGAAGGTGAGCAGAAAACAGTTGAAGCAAAGCCTCAATCAATTTCTGAGATGATATACAAGACTGTAATTGAGGGAGAAAAAGAAGGGATTCTGGAGCTAATAGAGAAAGCACTTTCTCAGGGAATGAAACCTCTTGAAATCAGCAACAATACTTTGATTCCGGCATTAGAAAAAGTAGGCGAACGTTTTCAGGGACAGGAACTTTTCCTCCCGCAGGTGCTCCTCTCAGCAGAAACAATGAAAATCGCTTTTGACAGGCTGAAAAAGGAAATGACACCTGCTGAACTTTCAGAAAGAACTAAGGTATTAATTGCTACTGTTGAGGGTGATGTTCACGATATTGGAAAAAACATTGTCGCAACCCTTCTTGCAAACCACGGGTTTGAAGTAATAGATATGGGAAAAAATATTTCTGCTGATAAAATCATAGACGAGGCAGTTAAGAAAAATGTCAATATCATCGGGCTCTCTGCGCTTATGACAACAACAGTCATGGAGATGGACAAGATAATCAAAAAACTAAAAGAGAAAAATTTGAACATTCCTGTAATTATTGGCGGTGCAGTTGTAACCCAGAGTTTTGCAGATAAAATCGGCGCATCCCTTTACGCCAAGGACGCCATTCAGGCAGTGGAGAGGTTGAAGGAGTTTTTGACAAAAAAATAAAAAGGATTTTGGAAAATAAATTTTTTAAGAATATATCTTAGTAGCTTCAATGTTCACGTGGAATCCTAATTTTTCAAGGTATTCATAACAATCATCCCATGTAAGCCCAAATTCTTTTACATCTGATAATCCGATATGTCCTAAAATATCGCGGATAGTTTCTAACTGCTTCTCCTCAAATTCTCCTTCACAAACCGCTGTTTCTGCCCAATTTACCAATTCAGCCAATGAAATTTTACGATTGATATATTGAAGTATCTTTTCACCTACAATATCCCTTGTTATAAACATATTTTACTCCCTTGCTTTACTGTGTCCTTTATCTATTGGATATTTTTCATGTATCTCTACTAATTTTCCATCGCTATCATAAATTTCCTGACAAAACCTGATTGTCTCCTCGTCAAAATTTACTTCTTTTAGATATCTTGCTTTCCAGCCAAACTTTCCTTTTATCTCAAACCAATATTTTCTACTACCTTCTGGTAAATCAATCCAATTTAAAAATTTCTTCTCATTCTGTAAACGCTTCTCATTAATCTCTGGCATATTATTTTCTTGCTGTTCCCTGTATTTTATATTTAAGGCAATAAAGAAGAACTGTCAAGGAGAAGGTTAGATTTTTTAAATAGTTTTATATCTTTTTTTTAAAATTTATAATATCAATTTTCCATAGATGATTTGATTATCTCAGGCATGAAATTATTAAAAATATATTTATCACTATCTCTTTTTATTTACTGCTCACCGATTCCTGCCTGCCGCAGGCAGGGGCAGGCACCCTTCACCCTCACTGTCCCCTCAACACCTTGAACTTTTTGCTATTGCTTGTTCCGTACCTTGTCATCACCCTGACTGAAACAGTTCTTCCTTTTTTACCTACAAACATATCAGGCACATCAACTGTTATGCTGTCAGTCCCCCATTCATAAAAATCAACTTCTGTATCACCAAACATTATCACACTGCCATAATCCTCTTCCCCGAAGCCATCACCGCTGATTACAACTTCTGAACCAATTGCACCTGTCTGAATGGATAAACCTGTAAGATGAGGTATTGGTTTTAAAAATTTGAAAGGTATCTGATTGCTTTCATTTTCATAAGCAGTTGCAACTTTGATTTTGTTTATTCCTGCCTTGCAACCCCATGGCATTAAAACCACAATTTCATCATCCTTCCAGCTTGATATATCAATTGCCTCAATCTCCTTCCCAAGTCTTTTAAAAACAACAACTCCTTCCTCATCACAAAAATCAGTCCCGCTTATTGTCACCTCATCCCCATAAGTCCCTTTTGTCGGACTAACACCTGCAATTTCAGGACTCTTATTAGCACAGGAAATTGTGGTAGTAGTGGTGGAGGTGGTGGTAGTCGTGGTAGTGATAGTAGTAGTAGTAGTTGAGGTAGAACCTTCATATTCTACTACATAACTATAAATAAAATTTTCTTGCTCGTTCCAATTTTTATTATTGTCGTTCCAAGTTGTTCCCCACACGAATTCAAGTGCATTTTCATTGCCACCACCATAATTATTAGGTTCATTCGTATCCCAGTTACTGTAAATAAAAGGTTCACCAGTCACCCACGACCATCCACCATTTGGCTCAGAAGACCCTGATGCTTGAAATCCTCCTATCCAAGAACGATGGAAGGTATCAGTTGCTCCAAGCATATTAATAATAAACTGATTTTCATCAGCAGATGTAATAGTAGCCAGATGACCTTTCATACCCAAAAATGTTGATGATTCAGCGGCTGTGTTAGCATCATCCCAATTAATACTTACATCAATTACATCATAGTAATGCCCGTTAACATCCCATCTTACAGGCGTTGCTTCAAGTGAAGTGTTAAAAAAAATTGCTATGAGTATAGTCAAGAATAGAACTGATTTTAGCTTTTCCATAAAAACTGCTCCTTTTGCAAAACTTTTGAGCCAACAGGTTCCTGCCTGACGGCAGGCAGGTAAAAACCTGTTTCTGCAAATTGTATCAACACACCTTCAGGTGTGTTGATTTCCCCTCACCCTTGCCCTCTCCCGCAAGGGGCGAGGGAATTTATCTTTAGCCATCTCCTGCACTAAAGCGAGAGAGAATTTTTTATAACCTCCAACTTCTTTCCCCTCCCCTTGTGGGAGGGGATTAAGGGGAGGGGTAAAACTAAAAAACCCTGACAGCACCGTTCGGAGCAATGTCAGGGTCTTTAGAAATAATATTCTTAGGGAAATTAAATCTGTCTGTCTGTCTGTCTGTCTGTCTGTCTGTCTGTCTGTCTGTCTGTCTGTCTGTGCAAGGAGTGTGCCATTTTATTTCCTGAAAAGAAAACTATGTTACTTTTTTCATGCTATATATACTTCTTCATGCGCCAAGCTCTTGGCTGCATAAAGAAGAGCTGCACTAATATCTTCTTTTTTTAGAAAGGGATAATCTCTTTGTAGCTCTTGAATGGTTGCACCATAGGCAATTTTTTCAACAACTATCTCCACCGTAAGCCTTGTCCCCTTAATAACTGGTTTCCCAAGCATAATTTTTGGGTTAATAACAATTCGTTTAAGAAGATTTTTTTCAGTCATTTCATATCCTCCAATGGGACAAATCTGATTCTTTTTTTTGTTATTACAACAAAGTGATTTAAAAGTTTGTTGCTGTAATCCCTTAGAAGTTTTCCAATTAATTTGACCTTCTCTTGTGATATCTGTCCTTTTACCCTAAGAAGGATCACTCCAATAGATACTTTTTTTTGTAAAAAAATTAATTCTCCAAAATCCTTATCATTAGTTATTATAATTCTTTTTTCTGTATTTGCAATCTTTATGAGTCCTTCATCGTTCATTTTACAATCATAATCTGCAACCCATTTTACATTATAACCATTTTCTAATAGATAATCTACAATAGGTTTTTCTATATTTACATCAGCAATGAATTTTATGTTCTCCATTCAATCGCCTTAATTCACAACCCTTTAGCATGATTAATTTTTAACAAAATTTATTCTATCTGTGTAAGGAGTGTGCCATATTATTTCTTCTTGTAAAAACATCCATTGTGGCTGTCCTAATATTTTCGCAGACTAAAGTCTGCGGCTACATTTTTGGACATGGATAAACCCTGTCCCTACAATTTTCTTCTTGTTCTGGAAACATCTATTTTGATTTAACTATAACTGGTTTGTTTTCTTTGTCAATTAGGTTTTTTGGAAATGGCAAAATCGACGTTTTGAATTGGATGGATTTTATATAAATAAGCCTACCGCTTACAGCTTATAACTTACAGCTCCCCTCACCCGCATCTGTAGCAGACACCCATTCCGCCCTGCGGGCATTGCCAGTCTATGGCATTATCAGTACAGGCGATTCTGCAGGTCCCGCATTCAAGGCAGTTTTCAAAGGCTATGTGTATCTCTTCTTTGCCTTCTTCCTCAGTATAGACCTTTGCAGGACATATGGAGAGACATATTTTCTGGGTTTTGCATTTTTTGCAAACTTCATGGTTTATCTTTATGTGGCTATCTTTTGAAGGATTATATTTAACAGTAAAAAGCTTATCTTCAATCTTAAGCTCTTTTGGCTCTTTTAAAGCCTGCTCTGCCTCTTCTTTTTTCAAGTCAAAGCCCTCCTTGCCCTGTTCATATCCCATAAAAGTTTAATAATATTTGAATTACTTGTCAAATTCCTGAAAACCTCTTTTTTTATTTCAGCCTTTGACTTGTCAGAAACTGTAAAGTAATCAACAGCCATATCTACAAAATTATTTGGATAATTATTAAGAATCTGAGGGTTATGATGGAGAAACTTTGATGCCTTCCTGAAATGTCTGAGGTCCTTCATTATAAAGCTTTCTTCCAATTTCTCAGTATAATAAGAAAGTGTTCCGGCAGAAAAATCGCTTTTAAGCTTTGCCCTTATAGCTGTCTCGCCTGCAAGAACACCTGATTCCATTGCAAGGTTTGAGCCTTCGTGGTAGTGTGAGGTATTAACAAACCCCGCAGAATCCCCGACCAGTATCAGTCCGTCTGTTACAAGTTTTGGAAGACTGTCATAACCGTATTCAGGTATCATGTGTGCGGAGTATTCTATTGTTTCACCGCCTCTGATAAGATTTTTTACGCAGGGATGCTTTTTTAAATGGTCAAGCAAATCATTCGGGTTAATTTTTTTCTCTGTAAAATCATGAATTGAACAGCTTACTCCTACTGAAATACTCTCTTTGTTGGTATAGATAAAAGCGCCTCCTACCATTCCCTGAACTGCATTGCCGAAATATTCAAATGCAACACCTGAATTTTCTGACAATGCAAACCTGTCTTCTATTATCTCTTTTGGCAATGCTATTACTTCCTTTACTCCTGTAACCATTTCATTTGGTTCAGGCTTTTTTTTGAGTCCGGATTTTTCGGCTAAAAGTGAGTTGGCGCCTTCAGCACAAATAACTATGTCAGCATACATAGGACCTTCTTTATCTGTTTGTACTCCAACAATCTTATCCCCGTTTCTCAAAAAATCAGTAACCGTAAAACCAGAAAATATAAAAGAATTTTCATTAAAAATTGCTTCAGTCTGCTCAGCAAACCAGCGGTCAAATTTAGACCTCTGAACAGTGAAGCTGTTGTTAAAAGGGGGTTTATTGTATCTTTCACTCTTTAACTCAAAAGACATCTCGGAGTCTTCAGTTAAATAGGAAAATCTTCTTCCTATAATATTTCTTTCTACCGGCGCTTCTTGCCAAAAATTAGGAATTAGCTTATTTAAAACCGTTGTAAAAAGTATTCCGCCAAATAAATTCTTTGACCCCGGATATTCTCCCCTTTCAATAACAGCAACATCCATCCCTTGCTTAGCCATTACATATGCAGCAGAAATTCCTGCAGGCCCAGCGCCTACAACAATCGCATCAAACTTTAATACTTCTTCTTCTGCCATTTTTTACTCCAACCTCTAATTTCGATAGACAGGGTTTTCTAACCCTGTCTTGGCAGGACAAGAATGTCCTGCCTATCGGTTTTTCTATTCTTAAGAACTTTGAATTCTAAACTCCAAATGACAGGCGAGACGCCTGTCCTTCTATTCACCACTATATTCCTGTTCACTGTTCGCTAACAACTTACTTTATTTCCCCAGCACTTTTTTTACTTCCTGTGCCAGAACTGGAACCACCTGAAACAAATCTCCAACTATTCCGTAATCTGCCATCTGAAAAATTGGGGCATCAGAGTCCTTATTTATTGCAACTATACACTTTGATGATGACATTCCTGCAAGATGCTGGATAGCCCCTGATACTCCGCATGCTATATAAAGATTCGGAGAAACAACCTTACCTGTCTGTCCTACCTGGTCAGAGTGAGGCCTCCAGCCTGCATCCACAACAGACCTTGAAGCTCCTACAACTCCTCCTAAAGCATCAGCCAGTTCCTCAAGAACCTTAAAATTCTCACCGCTTTTCATTCCCCTGCCGCCTGCAACAATGACAGAAGCCTCTGTCAAATCCATCTTTCCTCCTGCAGCAGCAACTATTTCTTTAACTTTAGCTCTTATGCTTTCAGCACTGAAACCAACATTTATTTTTTCAACAGAAGCCTTCTTATCAGGACTTGGTGCTGATACAGAGAATACATTAGGTCTTAAAGTTATAAAAAATGGCTCTTTTGAGCAACCTACTTTCGTCATGATTTTTCCTGCGTATACTGGTCTTGTTGCTTCAAGCTTTCCATCCTTAAAAGCAACCCCAATACAATCCATTGCCACACCGGTTTCAAGTTTTGCAGCAGCAGCAGGAGCTAAGTCTTTTCCCATTGAGGAGGCAGGTAAAAGAACAATCCCTGCATCACATTTTTTTACTGCATCCACAAGCACAGAAGAATATCCCTCTGAAGAATATAATTTTAATATTTCACTGTCAGCAACAAGAACTTTATCAGAACCATAGCTTCCAAGTTCTGAGGCTAACCCTTCTATGCCTGAGCCTATTAATAAAGATACCAATTCGCTTTTTATCTCATCAGCAAGTTTTTTCCCTGTGCTGATTACTTCATAAGCATTCTTTTTTAATTTTCCATCCCTTTGCTCTGCAAAGGCTAAGATTGCTTTCCCCATCACATCTCTCCTTTACAAAATTTTTGCTTCAAACTGAAGCAGTTTTACAAGTTCCGGAACTGCCTCAACATTCTGACCAACAATTTTGCCTGCTTTTCTGGCAGGGGGCGGCTCCATTTTTAGAATCTGAATCCTTGAATCAATCTTTTCAGGAGCTTTTTCTTCAAGGCTCTTTTTCTTTGCTGCCATAATACCTTTCAAAGATGCGTACCTTGGCTCATTTAACCCTTTCTGGGCTGTAAAAACTGCCGGTAAATTTGTTTCAACAACCTCGCTCCCGCCTTCTATCTGCCTGTGTGCAGTGGCTTTTCTGTCTGAAATTTCCAACTTGGTAACAACATTTACACATGGAATATTCAAAAGCTGTGCTACCATTGAGCCTACCTGGCAATTGTCATCATCAACTGCCTGTTTGCCAAAAAATATAATGTCAGGGTTTATTTCCTTTAAAGCCTTTGACAGTGCATTTGCAGTGGCGAACGAGTCATAATCTTCTGATTCGTCCTTGAGAAGAACAGCCCTGTCTGCACCCATTGCAAGGGCATTTCTGATAACAGGTGCAGCCTTTTCTGAACCAAGAGTCAGTATTATTACCTCTCCCTGCCCCAGTTTTTCTTTTATTCTCAATGCCTCTTCAATCCCATACTCATCATAAGGGTTTATGACATATTCAATTCCTGCCGGGTCTATTGATTTACCACTGCTGCCAACCCTTAATTTCGCTGCAGTGTCAGGAACTCTTTTCATACATATAACTATCTTCACAATCCTTCCCTCCTTTTACATTAATGCCTTCTTTTACACAAAAAATATCAGGTCCTTACAGTCCGTTAAAAAAAATTCCTATTCGCTGTCATTGCGAGGAGCGATAGCGACGTGGCAATCTCTAACTCATTGATTGCATAAAACTGGGATTGCTTCGCTTTGCTCGCAATGACAATATTGCGAGTTTTTCAACAGCCCGCTTAAAGCTGTTTTTACCTTAGTATAACATCATCCCTTCTCAGCTCATAATTTTTTCGCTCATATAATAGATAAATAAAAATGTCAATTAGAAAGCAGAAAGATTTTACGGGAAGAAACAACTCCGATTTGTTTTATTTTTGTTGATTTTGGCAGTTTTTTGGAAATTCCTTTAAGCTGTTTTTCACTTAAAAGATATATAACCTTTTTCTCAGACAAAAGATTCTTTTCAACTATTTCCCATGTCTTATCTTCAGGAATTAAACTGTTTAAATAAAAGGGAATCCCCCTTTCGCGTTCCGAAAGCTTAAAGCCTCTCAGTTTACTCAGATCAGCAACCTCTTTTTTCAAAATATCAGCAATATAATTATAACTTTTCACCTCTCTTACAACATAAAAATAAGGAGTAAACATAAACACTGTGCAAAGAGTAATTGAGACAAATAATCTTTGAAATTCATTTTTGAAGTAAAAATTTAATGTTAATATAAATAAAAGGAGCGCAGCAGCAGAACAAGCAATAAGCCATAAATTAATATTTTGATACCACATCTGTATAGCAATCACAGCAAACATATATATGACTACAACTGCTGTTAATATTCCGCCTAACACCCTTGCAAACTTTGATGGAGCTTTTTTCAAAAACTCTTTTTCAAACCACAGAGCAGTCAATATTGAAAAAGCCGGGACAATAGGAAACAGGTACAGGCCTCTCTTTGTAGAAGGCAGGCTTAAAACCAGAAATGGAACAAATGCAAATAATCTTGTAAAAAGGATTTCTCTTCCCTTTTCAAGCGAAGAAACTCTTATATTTTTAATAATATCATAAACCACAAGAGGAAACAGAATTGCCCATGGGAAGATGACATCAAATATTTTTGGAATATAATAAAAGAACCCATGTTTATGCCCCAGTGACGCATATAAAAATCTATCAAAATGGTTATCTATAAAAAATATACGAAAATATCTTGTCCCTCCTTCTTTCCAGAGCAAAATGAACCATGGAGCCGTAATAACCAAAAATATCACAACACCAAGCCATATTTTCAGCTCTTTAATAGCACTTAATTTTTTCTCAAATATAAGGAAAACAAAAACAGCAGAGAACGGGATTGCCACTCCAATAAATCCCTTGCTTAAAAAAGCCAGACTCATCATTACATACATAAGGGAAAAATTCAGAATCTTTTTTCTCTCGCACAGATAACCTGAAACAAAAAAATAGATAGCTCCTATTACAAAAAATGCCAATGAAGTATCTATCATACACATATGAGTCCTGTGCATGAATTCATTAGTTGAACAGGTAATTAGAGTTGATGAAATTCCAACAGTTCTTCCAAACATTTTAGAAGCATAAGCATATGTAAAAAGCAGAATCCCCAACCCGAAGAAAGCTGAAGGAAGCCTTGCAAGAAAAGCATTCGCCTTTCCGGCAATGCCAAATACTGCAACAACAGACCAGTAAAAAAGAGGTGGTTTTTCAAGGAAGGATTCTCCATTAAGTGTTGGCACTGCAAAATTTTTGCTGACCCACATCTCCCATGCTATTCCTCCTTCTCTTGGTTCATCAGGCGACAAGAGCTCGTGTTCTCCAAGTCCAAGGAAAAGTGCTGGAACAGCAATCAGAAGAAGAAGAAAGATATAATTATATTTTTTTTTATTATCAGAAAAAGCATTCATTCATAAAATTTTATTTAATAAATTTCAAAAACGCAAATGTTTTAATTGAATTGAAAGGATTTCAAAAGAATCATGGAGTGCGAGGTGTTAAAAATATGGAAGAGAGGGAGGGATGAAGGGTGAAAACATCCCGGTTGGACCCTCTCTCCACAAACCCCTCCTCTAAAACTGGAGGGAATTTTTTATTTATTGATAATCAAACCCCTTCTTTGCTGACTTTCTAAAATCAATTTAATTTTTCTAATATTTTTTAACAATTAACCAAATCACAGGCTTTATGTGATTTAAGTCACACTATGAAGTTAAGGGAGAAAATTTAAGAGAGGATTTTTTTAAATTCTTTTGATAGCAGAAAATAGTTATGGCTTCCAGCAAAATCAAGATGCCTTACCTTTATTCCTTTAGGCAGAGATTTTCCAGCATTTTCAAGTTTTTTATCAATAACTATATAACCAACACTCCTGTTAAACAGAAGATTTATTTTAAACATTAAATCTGAAATGTATGATATCGCCATCTTTAACTTCATATTCCCTTCCTTCAATCCTTAAAAGTCCTTTTTCCCGCATTTCATGCTCTGAACCAAGCCTTAATAACTCTTCATAGCAATAAACCTCTGCTTTTATGAACCCCTTTTCAAAATCAGAATGAATTTTTCCTGCTGCTTTCTGGGCAGTTGTCCCCCTTTTTATAGTCCATGCTTTCACCTCCGGACCCTGTGTAGTAAAAAAAGTGATTAAATTCAGGAGTTCATAGCCTGCACTTATTATTTTTTCAAGCCCGGACTCATTAATCCCCATACTTTTTAAAAATTCTTCCCGTTCTTCAAGAAGCAATTGTGCAACCTCAGCTTCAACCTTTCCGCATATTGTCAATATCTTTGCGCCTTCTTTTTGCGCCTTTTCTCCAACATTTTTTATAATATCTGAATCCTTCTCAATTTCATTTTCATCTGTGTTAATCACATAAAGGGTTGGTTTTTGAGAAAGAAGGAGAATATCCTTCAGAGTTTCAGTCTCATCATTATTCAATTTTAATACTCTTATGGGAACGCCCTGATTTAAACTCTCTCTTATTTTATTAAAAAACCCGAGATTTTCTGCAAGCTTTTTGTCAGCTATCTTTGAAAGCCTTTCATTTTTTTCAATCCTTTTGTCAATATTTTCAATATCTGCAAGAATAAGTTCAGTGTTGACAATATCCATGTCTCTCAGAGGATCTATGGCTCCCTCAACATGAGCAATATCATCTTCTTTAAAACATCTTAAGACATGGATGATAGAATCGACATTCCTGATATTTCCCAAGAACTGATTGCCCAATCCCTCACCCTTGCTGGCACCCCTGACAAGCCCGGCAATATCAACGATTTCCATTGTGGTATGAACTGCCCTTTCGGGCTTAATAATTTCAGCAATTTTGTCAAGTCTTTTATCAGGAACTTTTACTATTCCTACATTTGGATTTATTGTGCAAAAAGGATAGCTTGCAACCTCTGCATGGGCTGATGTGAGGGCATTGAATATAGTTGATTTTCCAGCATTAGGCAAGCCTACTATTCCGCAATTAAAACCCATAAATTTAAATCCTAAATTCTAATATCGTTCGACTGATGGTTCGACAAGCTCAGGGTAAACTCTGGAAGCGCCTGCCTGCCTGCCGGCAGGTGGCAATCTCATTATTTTCAAATGGATTCTGAGATTGCGGAACCTGTTCCGAGCCAATGAGATTGCTTCGCTTCGCTCGCAATGACAGGCGAAGGAACCTTGCTCCTCGCAATGATGTGTGCAAAGATTTCTTTTTTTGGCTTTTGATTTAATATTAACCCACATTTGATTTTATTAATCCTTTTAAAGAACTCCATCCAGCCATAATTCCAAGAATTCCTGCCGGGAAAGTTGCTATTCCGGAAATTAATGACAGATATGAACCAGTTTTTTTCTTTCTTGTTAAAAGAAGAATTCCCCCAATTATTGAAAGAAAGCCTGCCAGTAAATTAATTGTTCCTATCCATTGGTTCATTGTAGAGCAATAAAGCCAGCAGGTAATGCCTATATCAGGCTGATAAAAAGTTAATGGATAGACAGGTTCCCAGCAGACCATGCAGTATATTCCGCATGCCAGAACCAATATTCCGGAAATAATGGGGAGATACCCAAACCTTTGCTTAATTTGCTCATTAAAAAAAGACATTTTGGCACAGAAAATGAAATCATTTTCTTGAATCCTCGAACCCTTCTGTAGGGAATACTAAATTAGGAGTCAGGAATTTTGAATCAGAATCAGCTATTTGAATATTGGAAGGTTTAATATCCATTCTATCTTGAAAACTTCTCCGATAGTTCCAAGTCCCAGCAGCAGGACATATATAATAAGAATCCCTAACAATATTTCTGCTTTGTATTTCTGATAAAATCTTTCATTTTTTTCATTTGTCATAATAGATTCCTCATAATAAAATGTTTTTTATTTTTATTTCAAAAAACTTAAATAACTACTCTTTCACGCTTGAAAGTTCATAGCAGACAAACATATAGGAACTTATTCTTTACATTTGGAGATTTCCTGCAGTAAACGCAGGAAGTTTTAAAATTAAGTCTATTTTTTTTATAATAAATTAATAATTCCTTATTTTCAAGCATTATTTAATCAATCTAACATCTAACTTATTTCTTGACATCTAATTTTTTTGATAATATTTTGCGACCGAGTTCCTATAATAGGTTTATAAAAGAGGTATCTTTCTATGAAACTAAAAATAGGTTTACCAAAAGGTAGCCTCCAGGAATCAACCTTAAAAATCTTCAAAAAGGCAGGATTTCAGATAACTGTTGGGTCACGCTCCTATATCCCTTATATAGATGACCCGGAACTGGAAGGGCTTCTTGTAAGAGCACAGGAAATGGCTCGTTACGTGGAAAACGGAGTGCTTGATGCAGGAATTACAGGAAAGGACTGGATTCTCGAGCAGAATTCTAAAGTAATAGAAGTTGCTGATTTGAATTATTCAAAAGAAGGATTAATGCCTGTAAGATGGGTAGTTGCCGTCCCTGTTGATTCAAAAATCAAATCTGTAAAAGACCTTAAGGGCAAGAGAATTGCTACTGAGCTTGTCGGGTTTACCAAAAGGTATTTTAAAAGCAAAAAAATTGATTGCGCTGTAGAATTCTCATGGGGCGCAACCGAAGTCAAACCTCCGTATCTTGCTGATGCAATCGTTGACGTAACTGAAACAGGAGCATCTTTAAAAGCAAATAATTTAAGAATTATTGATACCATTCTTGAATCAACAACAAAATTTATCGCAAATAAAAATTCATGGAAAGACAGGTGGAAGAGAAACAAAATCCAGGACCTTGCAATATTGCTTCAGGGAGCCCTGAATGCTGAAATAAAAGTTGGACTAAAAATGAATGTAAAAACAAAAAACTTAAATAAAATCACTTCTCTTCTCTCAGCTCTCCACACACCTACCATTTCAACCCTTGCTGATTCAGGTTGGCTGGCACTGGAAGTAATTACTGACGAGAAAAAAGTCCGTGATTTAATTCCACGACTGAAAGCAGCCGGAGCCTCGGGAATCGTTGAATATCCTCTCAATAAGGTGATATATTAAATTTTTTGAACTACTTTCCCAAAAACAGTGTTTCCCGAGGTTTGTCTTTTTATCTTTTTTCCCTTCAACAAGGACAGAAACAGTTTTATAATATAAACATCAGCAAGTATGTTGAGGGAAACAAATTCCAAGCCCTGATTATGCAACTCCTGCTTCATCATAGCTTCATCAAATTGATTTGCCTTGCACCCAAGTGTATAGAAAGCAATTTTCATAGGTAGTCTGTTTATTATAAAGTTTTTTATGCGTCAACTAATTTAACCATACAGAAAAATCATTCTGTTAAAGCCAAGTCAATATGTCAGTTAACTGCCGAGTAAAAATGTCAGTAACGGTATAAAGTTTATTTTGAGATAATTTCAGTGAAGAC
>MGDH01000041.1:0-37115 GCA_001790855.1 Candidatus Schekmanbacteria bacterium RIFCSPLOWO2_02_FULL_38_14
GTTAAATGCTTCTTTTGATAAAATACCATTATTTTCAGTTAAATAATTTATTTTCTATAAACTCACACAGCATATGGCCTATCAGGATATGCGCTTCCTGAATTCTCGGCGTTAAATCTGAGGGAACGCAAATGCAATAATCAGACAATTTACAGATCAGACTATCTTTATTATTCCCTGTTAAACCTATCGTAATTATATCCATGCTTTTTGCAACCCTGATTGCCTCGATTATATTCTTTGCATTACCGCTTGTTGAAATACCAAGAAGAATGTCTCCGGCTTTCCCTTTTGCTTCAACTTGCCTTGAAAAGACTTTTTCAAAACAATAGTCATTCCCAATAGCAGTAATTGATGATGTATTTACAGTCAAAGCCTCTGCATCCAGAGCCTTTCTCTCTTTAAGAAATCTGCTTACAAGTTCAGTTGCAATATGCTGGGAATCTGCAGCGCTTCCGCCATTGCCGCAGATAAGAAGCTTACCGCCGGATATGTATGAACTTATGATAACTTCAGAAATATTATTTAGAACACGTAAAATTGATTCGTTTTCTGATAATGACTTTATCATATTTATATGCTGGACCATTCTATCGCGCCAAAAGTCAGGCATCTTTTCCATCCTTGATCCCAGTTCCTAATACCATAAGTTCAACAGACCACCTGAAAAATTTTATACCAGTCAATTTAGTCAATTTTCTTGCGTTTGGGGTTGAAATTAAAAGTTGAAGTAAAAAACTGAAAACTTTTAATACTGGGAATTCCCATAGGATTGGTAATTGATAGAATAATCCTGTTTGTATTTCAGAAAATCCACTAATCCGTAATAGATCACCCACCGCTGTAGTATCATATGGCCTGCAATGTGTAAAATCTTCATAAAAAATCTTCATCTGGCTTATCCAGTCAGGAGTCAATATGATAACTCTTCCATCTGGTTTAAGCACACGATAGGTTTCTTTCATTAAATGCTCTGGAGAGTAAAAATGCTCTAATAGTGATTTGTGGTAAATAATATCTATAGAATTATCATCAAATGGGAGGGTATCTTTAGAAATATCAACTTTTTTTACTCCTAAATGGCAGAGTGTTTTAACACTTGAATCACATAAGTCTACTCCATAAACATCAACACCAAAATGTCTGAATGCCTCTAAAAAATCTCCTCTGCCGCATCCAATCTCAAGAAGTTTGTCTTCTTTTCTAAGGTTAAATTTATTAATAAGATGAAGTGCTAATTTGAAGGGATAATCAGTTTTGGGAATTTTTTCTTTATCATACACTATAGAAATATAGTCTTTTTTCATTTGTCTTTTAGAATCTCGACAAGTTCTATGAAATTTCCATCAGGGTCTTTACAAAACGTAACTTTTGCAAACCTATCCGGAGAAAATTGTGGAGGAGCATTAAAGGTTATTCCGGCTTTTGTCAGTCTGTCATATTCCTTGTCCAAATCATCTACTGTAAAAGCCATGTGAGATAATCCCGGCTCAAAAATTTCTTTTTGTCCTTTGTTTATCCCTCGATGCGAATGGTAATATAGAAGCTCAATCAAATTTCCGTCCGGTGCAGCTAATTTTATTGTAGTTACCTTTACATCTTTTAACGACAACATATTATTGATGTAATTACCCGATTCTATCATTTTCTTGACAACCTTAAAACCCAGTAACTCAGTATAAAAAAATAACGAATCTTTTAATTCATTCACAACTATTCCGGTATGACGGATATTCGTTATCATTAGCTATCCTTAGCAACCTCTATAATTGATTCCTCTAATACTTCTAATCCTTCTAACAAGGCGTCATCAGGGATTGTCAATGGCGGTCCCATTTTTATTGACTCTCTTCCGGTATGTACAAGTATTACTCCCTTCTGCATAGCTTTCTCGCAGACTTTAGTCGGAAACAATGCATCAGCCTCGCCTGTCACAGGATTTTTAAAAATAATTCCTGCAATAAGACCAGTACCAAAAATATATGAAATTCTATCTGAATATTTATTTTTCAACTTAGTTAAACAACCATGCAGCAACTTTCCTTTTCTCTCAGATTCTTTTATAAGTTTTCCTTCTTCAATAGCTTCTATATTTGCAAGTCCAGCAGCGCAACAAAGAGGGTTTGCTGAATGTGTGCTGCTCATAGAACCAATATCGGGCAAATCCATTATACTCACTCTTCCAATAACAGCAGACAAAGGCAGGGAACCACTTAATCCCTTGCCCAAACACAACAGATCAGGTTCAACGCCATAATGTTGATAAGCAAAGAGTTTGCCTGTTCTTCCAAATCCAGATTGAATTTCATCAAAGGCAACCAGTATATTATATTTTTTTGCAAAGTCTGCCAAACCCTGAATATATTCAACAGGGAAAAACATTGCTGACCATCCAATATATGATTCAATCATAAAACCTGCTATATTACTAAAATCCAGTCCCTTTTTTTTCAGAACCTCCATATCATTGCAAAAGTGCTCTTTCCATGATAAATCATCTCTATTCTTTATTTTTGTGGTCCATGGATAAGGTATTGGCAGATGGTGTATATTGGGGTCCATATATCCAATCCATGCTATTCCCTTAGGGTCTCCCTTGAGCATCTCAGCACCCATAGTGCGGCCATGCATGCCGCCTTGAAACGAAATAATACCAATCTTAGATGGCTTTATACTTTGTCCATGCATCCTAATTAATTTTATGGCGCACTCTGTCGCCTCAGTGCCAGAAGATAGCAAAAAGGCTTTTTCAAATTGTACGGGTGATATCTCTATCAGCTTTTTTAAAAATTCTATGCGGCTTTCATTGGCAAATGTGTAGGTATGAAGCAATTTTTGATCAAGCATTTTTTGTAATGCTGAAATGATTTTAGGATTTGCATGACCTGAATTAGCCAAGAAAATAGTAGATGTGAAATCAATCCACGAATTACCATATGGGTCAAAAACCTGAAAATTCTCAGCCCTGTCCCATACAACCGGCAATTGACCATGCATTGACCTGGATTCTAACTTTCCAAGCAAATCAAATATAGCCAAAGACTCAGGGACAGGTATCATGGTCTTTATTTTCCTATATTTAGAATCTACAGGTGGTACTTTTTGAGGAATAAGCGAAAAGCTATGCCCTGACATTATCTATTCCTCCGCTGAAAAATTCATTTTCAAATAATCAAACAAGACATTGCCCCGTTTATTGATTTCATATTCCAAAAAATGAAAATCATCCACTGTGTCAACTTCAGTAGTCTTAGGAGTAACAAACCCGATCATTTTATGTCCATGAAGCCTGTTATTTTTTAAAACGTAATGTGGTTTGATTATATCAACATAGCCGTTAGGATAGTAGGCTGGAGGGAAAGCTTGTCGTGGTAAATTGTAATATTCAGGTCTAGGATCATCCGGAAAAAGTCCAGTAAGATGCCCTCTTTTATTAATTCTAAAATATTTTTCAGGAGCTTCACCAAGCTCCTGAACTGACCTCAAGGAAGTTGATTCCGGGTCATTTTCAATGGCTGAGATGGCATTATTAATTAATTCGGGGGTGCGGAAAGGAGTTGGCGGACGAAGATGCACTAAGTATTCAGGGATTATATTCTCCTTATCTTGAAACCAGTTTAAAGCATGTAATACAAATTCAATATCAGGAGAAGTATCACTTGCAAACTCTTTTGGACGAAGAAACGGAACTTCTGCTCCATACCTTAAAGCAATATCTGCTATGATTTTAGAATCAGTAGATACAATTATCCTCTTTATTCTATTTGTTAGTTTGGCAGCTGTGATTGAATAAGCTATTAAGGGATATCCACCTAATAGTTTTATGTTTTTACCGGGAACACCTTTAGAACCACCCCTTGCAGGAATTATACTATAAATCAAACTATTACTTTTCATAAAACACTTAGTAACTTCTGTATATTATCATTCTTCATGCCATCGAAAACCATCTTCACGAAAATATCTTAATTTATAAGCCACTTTCTCTTCTTCTGGAATAATAATTTTTTTCCCTGAACCTAAAATTTGCTTAACTCTTCTCGTATCTCGCATTACAAGTTCCAAGCCATGTTTTTCAAGAGATGATGATTGGTCAGAGCCATACATAGTTCTGTCTATGGTTATGTGTCTTTCTATTGCAACCGCTCCTAACGTAGTTGCAAGAACAGATGGCAATACCCCTGCCTCGTGACCACTATATCCTACAGGACATTTATATTTATCCTTCAATGTCTTAATCATTTCTACATTACACCACTCGTCCGGACAAGGATAAACAGAAATACAATGCATAAGAGTATAAGGACATCTTTTCTTTTCAAATATACTTACAACCCTATCTATCTGCTCAAAATTACTCATACCAGTTGAGATAAATGTATGCTTTCCTTCTTCAACCACCATATCCACAAGTATTTTGTGTGTAAGCATGGTTGAGGCAATTTTGTTAAAGAGTAAATCATACTGCCTTAGGAACTCTTGACTTTTCTCATCCCATGCAGAAGCAAACCAGTAAATCTCTTTCTCTCTACAATAGGAATGAATTTCATCATATTCCTTTTTTCCCAATTCAAGTCCTTCTTTCTGCGCCCTCTGAGTCATTCCCCAAGGACTCTGCCTCGGTGAATCAAGCAATTCCTTAGTGTAAACAATGTCAATTGTCCTCTTTTGAAATTTAACAGCATCTGCCCCACATTCTTTTGCCATATCAATAAGCTTTTTCGCGATCTCAACATCACCATTATGATTAATGCCAATCTCTGCAATCATAAATGGCAATTTTTCCTGATTTGCATATGGATTTAAATGCATTTCAATTTCTCCTTATTATCAGGTTCAATATAATTTAAAAAATCTCTAACTACTCCTTCACCTCCTTTAACCTCAAGAATAATCTTTGATATCCTTTTTATTTCTTCATAAGCATCTAAAGGACATACTGGATAACCAACAATACTCATTACTTCAAAATCATTAATATCATTACCAATATAAACTACATTGCTAAGTTGTATATTATTTTCATTACAGTAGGAAACAAGGGTCTCTTTTTTATTGACCACGCCTTTAATGACTGGAATATTAAGCTTATTTGCCCGTGCTTCTACTACCTTATTTGTTTCCATTGTTAATATAATCTGTTTTATCCCTCTATCATTGATTATTCCTATTGCTAAACCATCAGAACGATTTACAACAACACTTTCTATTCCATCTTCTCTTAAAATAACTTTATTGTCTGTAAGAACACCATCAAAATCATAAACTATAAGTTGAATATTTTTTAAAAATAAAACTTTAGTTTGCTTTTTTAAATCCTTCTTTGTCATAAAATATTTACAAACTTCTATCATCTTCAATGAAATCTATTTCATAATCTTTCCACAAAGGCATCTGATAATATTTCAGGAAGGAATAAATAGCGTTAAACCCTTAAATTCTGACAATAAGTTCAAGTTTAAATAAATAAATTTACTTCCTTCTTTTTAACCCAAGGTTAATTTATTGCTTGTCCAACTAATAGCCTTTTTCTTCAATATTTTTTTCCCCTCTCCTTGTGAGTTAAGGCCGATTAATTCCATATCTGCATCAACCATTATCTTTACAAGTTCCTTGAAATTAATCTTAGGAACCCAATTAAGTTTCTTTCTTGCCTTGCTGCTATCTGCCAACAAAAAGTCCACTTCATATGGTCTAAAATATCTGGAGTCTATCTCTACATAATCTTTCCAATCTAATTTCACATAACCAAATGCTTCTTCCAAAAACTCTTTTATCGAGTGACTCTCGCCTGTGCCAATAACATAATTATCCGGTTCGTCCTGTTGTAGCATAAGCCACATCGCTTCTACATATTCGGGCGCATAGCCCCAGTCTCTTTTTGCTTCGAGGTTGCCAAGGTAAAGTTTATTTTGTTTTCTTGCTAAAATATTGGCAATACCACGCGTTATTTTTCTTGTAACAAAGGTTTCCCCACGGCGCGGGGATTCATGATTGAAAAGGATACCATTACAAGCAAAGATTTTGTATCCTTCACGATAATTTACGGTCATCCAGTAGGCATAAAGTTTTGCCGCTGCATAAGGGCTTCTTGGACAAAAAGGAGTTCTCTCATTCTGTGGTGGAGGAACTGACCCGAACATTTCTGACGACGAAGCCTGGTAAAATTTTGTCTTTATATTGCTCCTCCTTATAGCCTCCAAAACCCTTGTCACTCCTAACGCTGTTATATCACCTGTGTATTCAGGCATATCAAAACTTACTTTTACATAACTCTGTGCTCCAAGATGATAAATCTCATCTGGTTTTATGTCATAGATAAGGCTTGTAAGTAGGCTTGAGTCTGCTAAATCACCATAGTGAAGAAATAGTCGTGCATTTGAAATATGCGGATCAATATAGATATGGTCTATTCTCCCTGTATTAAATGTACTTGACCGCCGGATAAGTCCATGAACCTCATAACCTTTGCTTAATAAAAACTCTGCAAGATAAGAACCATCCTGACCAGTGATACCAGTAATAAGAGCACGTTTCATAAGGTATTCTCCTTGCACAGTTTTATCTTTTCTCTCCTCTATACCATTCAATAGTCTTTTCCAATCCCTTTTCAAAATTTGTTTTTGCCTTGAAACCAAATTCCCTTTCCGCTCTTGTCGTATCAAGACATCTTCTTGGTTGACCATCCGGTTTTGTTTTATCCCAAATAATTTTCCCTTTAAAACCTGAAAGTTCAGCAATCAATTCAACCAAGTTTTTTATAGAAATCTCAAAACCTGCACCAAGATTCACTGGTTCCGGTTTATTGTACCTCTCTGCAGCAAGACAAATCCCTTCTGCCGCATCCTCTGCATAAAGGAATTCTCTTGTGGCCTTTCCTGTCCCCCAAACAGTTATTTGCGAATCCTTATTCTTTATTGCATCAACACATTTTTTTATTAAGGCTGGTATAACATGAGAAGACTCGGGGTCAAAATTGTCTTTTGGACCATAAAGATTTACCGGTAGAAGATAGATAGAATTAAACCCATATTGCTGGCGATAGGCTTGTGATTGAACCAAAAGCATCTTCTTTGCAAGTCCGTAAGGGGCATTAGTCTCTTCGGGATAACCGTTCCATAGTTCTTCCTCTTTAAAGGGAACAGGTGTGAATTTTGGATAACAACATATCGTTCCCATAGCAACGAATTTTTCTATTCGGTTCAGTCTTCCCTGCTCTATCATCTGAACACCCATCATGATATTACCATAGAAAAACTTACCAGGATTTACACGGTTTGCCCCTATACCTCCAACTCTCCCTGCAAGATGAATAACAATATCAGGTTTGGCATTATTGTAAAGCCTACGGACAGCTTCCATATCAACAAGATCGTATTCCTTACTCCGCGGAACGAAAATATCTTTACATCCAAGCTCTTTGAGCTTTTGTACAACAAAAGAACCGAGGAAACCAGCTCCACCCGTAATTAAGACGCATTTACTTGACCAATCCATAGATTGATTTAGATTATTATTCATGGTTTTCTTCTCTTTGCAAAACTCTAAATTGGTTACTGAATTATAAACTGATGATTAAGATACTTAAAATCATCAGGTTTTTTTATTAACCCATCTGAAATTGCTTTAATTACTTCTTTTATCCCCTCTTCAATTGTAATAGTTGCTTTGAAACCCAGAATCTTTTCTATTTTATTAAAGCTAACTTTTACATCACGCATATCTTGCCCAAATGATAAATCCTTATATTCAACTTCAACAGCAGGGATATTCTTTTGTATCATTTTGATAATATCCTCTTTAGAGCAGTTGCCGGAATCAGAACCTACATTAAAAATCTGATTTCGTATTTTATCTTCTTCTGCCTCCATCATTAAATAAATAGCATTGATTACATCACGAATGTGAACAAAAGATCTGTTATAATTTTTTTGGTAAATGATTAATTTTCTTTTAGTCATTGCTTCTAAAACAAATTGGTTAACAATCAAGTCGAACCTCGTTCGAGGAGAAATACCAAATAGTGTAGCAAACCTTGGTATCACAGGAGCACAATAACTGTTTATACCTTTGCTCAATAAATATTTTTCAGCTTTGATTTTACTTTCTGCGTATATAGATTGTGGATAGAGAGGTGATTCTTCAGTTACAGCTTTCCCATCATCTGAAATTCCATAATTACTATATGTAGATGCAAGGATAAATCTCTTTATCCCTTTTGATTCTGCAACATCAAAAACTTTTTTTGTGGCTTCATGATTAAATTTAAAAGCAGTCTCTTTTCCTACTTGCTGACAGGCAGGGAAACCAACTATTGCAGCAAAGTGAACAACTACTTCCACATCTGCAAACAATTCCTCATATTTATGAATTTCACATACATTACCTTTTATAAAGATAAAATTGTTATTTATGAAATATGGCATTATTGACTCTCCTCCAAACCATAGTTCATCAATAACCTTAACCTTATAGCCTTTATTTAGCAAAAATCCTGTGAGAAGTGAGCCTATATATCCAGCCCCACCAGTAATTAATACAGTTTTCATTTATCTCTCCAATGATAGTAGAAATTTTTAGATTAAATTTTTATTTACTATAAAAGTATTTTTTTAGCTTCTCAAAAACCTCAGCTCAAAAATTCTTTAAATTATTTAATTAGCTTTTTCTACATAATAAAACTTTTTCGCTTATGATAAATTAATTCTCCTGTCTGAGATTAAAGCTCCTCACAACAAACTTGTTAGGAATGCGCTCGCTATACATTTTTAACAAAAGACAAGCTACCGCCATAAACTCACTATTTGTTATTTGCCAATAGCCAGTTTACAGGAAATTTAAATTTTACTCACAAGTTCTGATGGAATAGAAATCTTCACACTGTTATGAATGATATTAAGAAGTATTAATATTCTATCTCTTCCATTCAAACTCTCTAAAAATAAGCCCTGATAGCCTGAAAAAGGACCATCCCCAATCTCAACTCTATCTCCGGTTTTGAGCTTTGAGGCTAAAGTTTCTATCCTTACATATCCATCCTTATCTAAACGCAGTTTGATATCATTTATAAACCTTTCAGGAACAGAAGAGGGAAATCCATCAGGACGAAAACTCACAAGCCTTATCACGCCTCTACAATTCCTTATTGACCACCTGGGATCTTTTTCAAGATCAAAATTAACAAAAAGATAACGGGGGAAAAGAGGAAGCGCCATTTTGCTTCCCTTTTTTGTTTTCAGGCAAATGGGAAGAAAGGTCTCATATCCCATATTTATAAGGTTCCATCTCGCATATTCCTCTTTCATAGGCTTAGTATATACTGCAAACCATGACTTCATCGTTATTAAAGCTAACCAGCTTGCAAGCTTGATAACTTGCCAGCTGTTAAATTACTCACTCTTCCTGACATTCTCCCAGTACTCAAGGAAGAATGCTAAAAATATCCCTATGAATATAGAGGTTATTCCTGCAAGCATGACATTCGAAGTCCTATTTGGCTTTATCCTTTTTTCTGGTGGCACAGCTTTATCTATTACTACAAAATCTATTGAATCTTTTGCCTCTTCAATTCTTGCAAGCTCATATTGTTGTGATAGCAGTTCATAAACCTTTTCCTGCACTATTGCCTCTCTTTTTAACCTTACGAAATTCAATCCTACATTAGAAGTTTCTTTAAAAGGCAGAAAAACTCTGTCTCCGTCTTCCAGGGAGCTACCATCATTTTCCCCAACATCTATCATTTCTACCTGTCTGGTAAGCTCATCTATTTCATCTTTTAATCTAATTACATCAGGGTTTGCATCAGTAGAGAATTTCTTGATGACCCCAAGCTCAACCTTTTTTGCTACCAATTTTGCCTTAATATCTGCCGAGGTTTTTATAACTGATTCTGTTTGCTTATCAAGTTCAACAATCTGCTTATTCTGCTGGAAATTCAACAAAAGTTCTTCTGCTTTAACCAAGTCCTTTCTTGTTTCCTCCAATTGTTTTTCAAGATTAAGCCTGTTTTTCTTTGCGAGTGTCATAGTATTTTCATTTAAAAACTTTTGGAGAGCAGATAAAAACTCATTTGCTATTTTTGCTGCAAGAGCTGGGTCTTTATAATCTACAGAAACAGAAACTAATCCCTTCTTGCTGTCTGATGATATATTAACTATTCCTTTATACAATGTTTCTATAGATCTCTGCATTGAAGGAGGAGAATTATTTTTCCATCTTTTTTTTTCATCATCCCAATTATCTTTAAAAAATATTCTATCTAAATTTAGAGATATCACAACATGTTCAGCCACTATTTTACTTTCAAGCAAAGTAGATAATTTTGCTAAAGAACCCCCGCCAAAGCGCGACCCCAAACCTGAAAGGAAAGGCAATGACTCAGCAGCGGATGTAAGAGGAGAAGATGAAAGACCTCTGCCCGCATCAATTGGCATCAATGTGGCTTCTGCCCTGTAAATTTTTGTCATAAAAAGACTTACAATGGCTGTAATGACTACAGAGGCTAAGAAAAGATTGAAGATCATTTTTCTTCTTTTCTTTAAAATCCTTAAATAATCAATCAGGTTAATTTCTTCCTCAAAATCTTGTATTTCTTTATCCATAAATTTTAATCTTCATGGGGTGCTATCAAGCACACCAAATATAACTGCCACTGTTGCAGCTATGTTAGCAATTGTCCTTGACGCCTGGTCAGCATATTTTAAATAGTCAAGAATTATCACTCTCTTTGGAACAAGGATTGTATCGCCGGGCTCTGCCTTTATGTTCATAAAGCTTGGAGTAAACCATCCTGTCCCCTCAGTAGTCCAAGACATTCCCTGTAATCTGCTTATAGTTGAGCCGTCTGCCCTTATTAAATATATCTCGCTTTCATTGGCATTTTTTGTAGGACCCCCGACCATATTCACGTAATCTGCTATTGTTGCCCCTTTGGTATGTAACAGTGAAATCGGGTTATATACCTCTCCTAATATTGTAACTGATGTAGGAATTGGAGGAATAAAAAGTGTGTCATCTTTCTCAAGAACTATATCATATCTCGAGTCCTTGAATTTATCCGGTGAATCAAGCTTTACAACTATTCTTCCCTCAATCTTTGCGTTTACTAATTTCTTTATAAGCTCGGTTTTTAAATTTAAAAACTCCTTGCGTGCAACAGATTCATCCTGAGATATAGTTGCAAGAACCGGAGGAGCAGATTCCTGAAGAACATCCTGTTCAAGTTTTGACACAAAATCATCAACTCTTGCTTTAACCTTGAGCCTCTCTGATTCCCTTGTAAAATATGCGCCTTTAATATAAGCCTTGTCAGTAAATCCACCTGCTCTTTCAATAACCGAGCTTAGATGTTCGCCTTTAGCAATTGTGTAGGTGCCTGGAAATTTTACTTCACCTTTCAGTATAACAGTATTATTCAGAACCCATTCAGGAATGCTTCTGATTGAGAGATGGTCATCAGGCTCAAGAATTATATTATGTTCCGGATTATCCCTTAAAGCCTCTCTGAGATTAATTTGAATCTGTTTTGTAACAGTCTTATCTTCCAATTTTTCAATCCTTGTGAGCTCTGCACTTGGTAGATATGCATTTCTCAGGAGATTTCCTGCTTTAAATATTAAGCCATTCACATGCATATTTTTCAAAAACTCGTAATCGCCAGGATTACCAACCTCACCTGTTATTTTGACTGTAGATATTCCCTTCATCTCTTCTTTGGAATAAATTCTTACCTTATCCCTGGATTTAAGCTCTAAATTTTGTGACTCATCTCCTTCAAGCAATAGCTTCCCGAGGTTAAATGAGATAGTTTCAAGATGCCTATCGGGTGGAACTTCACGAGTAATTGAGGCATGCTGGAGATAAGGCTCTGGTAGCAGGTCTTCTAATGATTTAATAAGGTCTTTGACCCTCATACCATCCTTTAGCTCATATCCACCTGGCCTTTCAACATTGCCTTCAAGATAAACAATCTTTTCAGTCAAAGAAAGAATAGGAAAGACCTTTACAAAATCCCCGTCCTGAAGCTCTTCTTGAAACCTTAAGTCTTTTTCAAATCCTTCTCCCCCAGCCAAATTAAAATCCTGGACAATCCTCTTTTCATGGGCAACAATTCTCTCAACCTGGATTCTTTGTAAATATCCTGTAGGAGTTATACCACCAGCCATCTCAAGAAATTCTCCCAAAGTAACCCTATCCTTATATTCATAAATTGCTGGCCTTTTTATATTTCCGGCAATTCCAATCACTGGACCAATAATAGAAATAAATAAGGTGTCACCGGATTGGAGGCGTTCGTCCTGGCTTTTATCTCCTTTGAGAAGAAAATTATATAGGTCAATTTCTCTAACAATCTCACCATTTCTCATAAGCTTAATTTTTCTCATCGTCCCCCTTTTTGTAGGACCACCTGCTGCAAAAAGGGAATTATAGGCTGTAGCCAAAGAAGAAAGTGAAAAACTTCCAGGAGTATCAACCTCTCCCACAACAAAAACCTGAATTGTTCTTATTTTATCCATAGTAACATTCATTTGAAAATTCTTGTAATAGTTTGAGAATTTTGCCTGGAGAAAGTCTCTCAATTGAGAAAAAGTAAGACCCCAAACTTTTAATGTCCCTATTTTTGGAATAATAATCTCTCCATTCTGATTAACCTCAACCCTGTAGCTCTCTTCAACTCTTCCCCAGATATCAATTGTAAATCTATCTCCAGCACCTATTACATAGTCAGGTCCAACAGGAACATCGGTTAGAGGAGCAAAGGTAGAGACAGTGGTTTTAAATATATCATATCCAAATTGAACTACCTCTCTGGAAATTATCTGAGGGATTTTCTCTTCTCTAAAGCCCTTCTCAATATCTGAAAGAAGGTCCTTTGCTTCCTTTGGAGTTGCGGTTACCTCTTCAGATAAATTGCTATATGACTTTTTCTTTTTATAAGTTTTTATAGTAAAGAAATTTGTATAAGCCCTTACAGCAAAGAAATAGGTCGTATAATTTTTTAAATTTCTTACTCTGTAACTTGTAATATTTCCGGCATCAATGGTTTTTGTATACTCTTCTGATTTTTCTCCATAATTTATTTCATATCCGGCTATTTCAAACCTCTCTTCCTCTAATACTTCCTTTGGGGTGCCAATTTCTATTACCTCCTCTTTCTCTTTTTCTGTTAGGGCACCAGTTTCCATTAATCTCTTTTTGTTTCTTTCCATCTTTTCAATATCTTTTAAAGGGAAGGTATATGGTTCCCATTTTAATTCAACGTAGGTATCACCTGGAATAGCAGTTAATTTTGTCTTAAATTCGAAAGAAACTGTCCTTTCTTTTAATCCTCCAGGTAATCCTTCAGCAGTCTTTTCTGCTCCTGGCTTGAGAAGCTCAGCTCGGGATGGAATATTTAAATCCGCACCCTCTTCCTGTGCAAAGACTAAAGAAAATGTAAGAAGAAAAACGATTAAAAAAATAGTCTTGATTAAAGGAAAAATTTTTAACATTCTGTGAACTCCCTGATTATTTTTTTTAAAATATTATTAAATAGAAAAACAGAGCGATGAAAATTCAATCTTTCTCAGAATATTTTTCATTTATCACCTTTTTAAAATAATTGAATTATTTTCAAAGGTTTCTATATATCTAAATACAATCTTATTGTCAATAAACATAAATCTATTGGAAAGGTCTTATTTTTATTTATGCAAATTGGAAATGTGGCAATAAATCAGTGAGGTAGTTCAGAACGCTCTTTTCATATCATCTTTTGGGTTTGCTGGGGTTCTTTTTATCCAGTAAGAATCTCTTGTTGTTCTATGAGAAAATTTCTTTGAATTTGAGCTGAATATCCTATACGCAAACCCAAAAGGAGTTACTACTAAATAAAAAATTAAAGACAGAATCAGGAAGGTGTTAACTCTTCCAAGAACTTTGCCAACCTTCATCCATCCGGCATAAACCGGAGACAAAAGATTCGGAGCAATTATACCAAGGAGGATTATGACTGCGCCAGCAACCACCACATAAAGGTTTAATTCCCTTCCTTTAATCACAGGAATAAACCCAATCATTGCAAGAACAGAACCAATCAGCAACCCGAATTTTCTTAACTCAGGGCTCTTAGTCAAGCCCAAACTCCTTTCTCCAGTCTGTGTCATCCTCAAGCGGTTTCTGTTCCTTTTTATCAAGTATAAAATCTTCAAGAACAAGGTAATCCATTTCTGTCCTCATAAAGCACCTGTAAGCATCCTCAGGGCTGCAGACAATTGGCTCACCCCTTACATTGAATGAAGTATTCATTATCACAGCACAACCTGTTTTTTCTTCAAATTTTTTTATTAACCTGTAATATCTCGGATTTGTATGTTCATGGACTGTCTGTATTCTTGCAGAATAATCAATATGCGTTACTGCAGGCATGTCTGAACGGGGAACATTTAGAAGGTCTATTCCCCAGAGGCTCTTTCTTTCACTGGATATATCGTAGCATCTCTCTTTTTTTACAGGCGCAACAAGAAGCATATAAGGGCTGTCATAATCAAGCTCAAAATATTCTGACATCTTCTCTCTCAGCACAGAAGGGGCAAAGGGCCTGAAGGATTCGCGGTATTTTATCTTTAAATTCATAATTGACTGCATCTTAGGGCTTCGCGCATCTCCTATTATGCTCCTTGCGCCAAGCGCTCTTGGACCAAACTCCATTCTTCCCTGCAACCATCCAATCACTTTACCTTCAGCAAGCAAATTAGCTAATATATCAAGGAGTTCAGGTTCATTGAAATTTTTATACGGAATATTGTTTTTATTAAGAAATTCCTCTATGTATCTGTTTGAGTAAGATGGCCCAAGATAGGCTCCCTTCATTGAGTCTGTTTTTTTTGGCTCCCTTTTGTTTCCCAGATACTGGTGCCATACAGCAAGTGCGGCTCCAAGTGCACCCCCTGCATCACCGGCACTTGGCTGAATCCATATATCTCTGAAAATCTCTTCCATTAGTATTTTTCCATTTGCAACACAATTCAATGCAACACCTCCGGCAAGACATAAGGTATTCTCTCCTGTCTCTTTTTTCAGAAATTTAACCATTCTGCGCACAACCTCTTCAGTAACATCCTGCACAGACCTTGCCAGGTCCATTTCCCTCTGGGCAAGTTTTGTTTCTGGCTTGCGCGGAGGACCTCCAAAAATCCTATCAAATTTGCCATTTGTCATTGTAAGCCCTGTGCAGTAGTTAAAATACTCCATATTAAGAGTAAACGAACCGTCTTCCTTCAGGTCTATGAGGTTGTCATAGATGAGCTGCGTATACTTTGGCTCTCCGTACGGAGCAAGACCCATCACCTTGTATTCTCCGGAATTTACTTTAAAACCTGTATAGTAAGTAAATGCTGAATATAGGAGTCCGAGTGAGTGAGGGAAATGAATTTCATAAAATAGTTCTAATCCATTATCATTTCCCAATCCTGCAGATGTGGTAGCCCATTCCCCGACACCGTCTATTGTCAGAACCGCAGCGCTTTTAAATGGAGAAGGGAAAAAAGCTGAAGCAGCGTGTGACTGATGGTGTTCGGGAAAAAGCAATTTCCTTCTCCAATTGATTCTGTTTTCTTCTGTAAACCCTGCAGCATTGTTCAGTTCTTCATTTAAGAGTCTTGTTAAAAACAGCTTTTCTTTCATCCATACAGGCATGGACATTGAAAAGGATTTTATTCCTGTTGGAGCATAATTAATATATGTTTCAAGAATTCTTTCAAATTTGAGGATTGGTTTGTCATAGAAAGCTACATAGTCTATTTTTTCTCCATCGATTCCACCTTGCTTGATGCAGAACCTGACTGCATTTACAGGAAATCTCGGGTCATGCTTTTTTCTGGTAAAACGTTCTTCCTGAGCAGCAGCAATAATTTCTCCATCCTTTACAAGGCAGGCTGCACTATCATGATAATAAGCTGATATACCTAAGATATTCATAGTAACTTAATTCTTGTTTTTTCCCAAACGCTTTATATCACCTTCAACCATAATCTTTACCAAATCATTAAAGCGGGTTTTTGGCTTCCAGCCAAATTTCTGGTTTGCCTTTAAAAAGTCACCGATTAAAAGGTCAACCTCGGCAGGCCTGAAAAACTCCTGAGAGAGTTCAATAACTGTTTTCCCTGTTTTTTTATCCTTTCCCTTTTCATTAACCCCGCTGCCATTCCACTCAATATCTGTGCCAATATAACTAAAAGCAGACTCAATAAACTCCCTTACTGAATGGGATTCTCCTGTTGCAATAACAAAATCATCAGGCTTATCCTGCTGGAGCATAAACCACATTGCCTCAACATATTCTGGCGCATATCCCCAGTCTCTTTTTGCATCAAGATTGCCAAGAACAATCTTATCCTGGAGACCGCATTTAATCCCGGCAATACCGTGACTTATTTTTCTTGTTACAAATTCAAATCCTCTGAGAGGTGATTCGTGGTTAAAAAGTATTCCTGAACTGGCAAAAAGATTATAAGACTCGCGGTAATTTACGGTTATGTGATGGCCAAAAACCTTTGCAACAGCATAGGGGCTTCGCGGATAGAAGGGCGTTTTTTCATTTTGCGGAACTGCCTGGACTCTTCCGAACATTTCGCTTGATGATGCTTGGTAGAATTTTATTTTCGGGTTTATTGCTCTTATTGCTTCAAGAACACGCATTACCCCTATTGCTGTCACATCAGCCGTAAATATAGGTTCTTCAAACGATAAGGCCACAAAGCTCTGTGCTCCGAGATTATAAATTTCATCAGGCTGTATTTTATCTATCGTTCTGTAAATGTTGGTAAACTCGAGAAGCTCGAAAGGCACGTATTTTATATGTTTGTCTATGCCAAGAAATTTTAGCCTCTCCAGATGAAGATCAGACGTCCTCCTGAATGCACCATAAACTTCATAGCCTTTTTCCAGCAAAAGTTTTGACAAGTATGCACCATCCTGTCCGGTGATTCCTATTATAAGCGCTTTCTTGCCCATTTTCTATTCCTTTTTTGAAAAACATCTTTTAAAAAAGAGGCTTAAAACATTTTCATTAATTTAATACTATTAATTCTATAGTTTAATATATCAAAAACTTTACCATAGCAGGTTTTATTTTGATACTTTCTTCTGAAACACTTAAATTAAAAATCAGTTTTCTTTTCTTGAAAGCCTTTCTGCAAGCTCAATATCTTTACGGGAATCAATATCTATGCATTTATCCAACAAAGCCAAAATAATCTATCTTACAGCAATTCTAGTGGAGCCATGCGCTGTAATCATAGCTGAAAGTTACCACAGCACCAATATATCCGTAGGCATTGTTAAATTGTTCTGAGGTCAATCTGTTATATAAAAAAGGAACCTCTCCAAGAAGGTTATTGCTGTAAAACTTCCCCTGCAGAGTAACAGAGACATATTTGTTTATTATTTGGTTAAGTTTCACATCTACTATATTATTTTTTGTAAAGTCACTCCCTATATCATTGTCTATGTCTCTATCAACTGTTACAAACTTGTAATTAATATTGAGTATGAGAGTTGGTTTGATGCGGTAGTGAAACCCAACCCCGACAGAAAAATTATTCTGGTCATACTCCAAGCCCTTAAGAAGATTCTGAATCTGAGGTATATTAAGGCTTGTATTGAATTCTGACTCAACGCGGGTTCTCCCAACTTCAATAAAGCCATGGGCAACAAGGTCTTCAAAGAGGAGTTTGCTGACATAAAAAGAAACAGAGTAAGTATTGTCCTTAACTCCTCCTATTTCTATTGTAGCAGGTTTTGGCAAAATTATAGTACTAAACCCAGGGAAAGTAATCTCAGATATCCTTCTGCTTATATTTTCTCCTCTGTCATATTTGTAGTTTATTCCCAAAGATACGGCAGGCGCAAATGATTTTTCTTTAAATACATTCCACTTTAGTGATGATGCTATTTTTGTTATTTTAAGCTTGTCTATCCCGTAATCTATCTTTGGAAATTCAGCTTTAAGCGTGGCAGTAATACTTTCTGTCAAACCAAAATTAATCATCCCTCCATAGCTCTCGTAGTCTCCCAAATTCCCCAAAGTCCTGTTATTATCTTTTCTGAAATTAAATATATCAACTTTTGAATCAAGATGCTCATACAAGAACGAAGCCTCAAGTCTTCCCCTGTCAAGAACATATGCCATTGGAGAATCAAGGATTAAGCTGAAATGGTTGCTGGGTGGTTCAAGGCTAGAGCAGATATCCGGAATAGAAACCGCGAAGATAAAAAAAAAGACTAAAAATAATTTTTTGATTTTTTCTGTTTTCAACAAAGTTATCCTAATAATGCCAAAAAATAAAAGCAAACCTGAATGAATATTAAAATAGAATTTTTTATTTTTATCTTGAAGATTTTCAGCAAGCCTGTGCCTCAAAAATGGTATTTGCTATCAAAAGTAATATCAATAGTCAAGAATATTAATTTTTTCGTTTTATTTAATTAAACCTGATTTATCCCGTTTAACTATATCCCTGTAAGAAGAAATAAGTGCTTTTGTTATTATATCAGGTTTCCCGTTCCCTACAAGCAAAGAGCTCACCATCCTGACAGGCATTATTTCCATTAATGAATTTGTCAGGAAACAGCCATTACAATTGAATAACCGCTCAGTCTTGAATTTCCCTTCCCTGACTTTAATTCCAAGCTCTTTTGCCAGTCCAATAACAGTCTGTCTTGTAATTCCTGAAAGAATATCATTCTGGACTGATGGAGTTAGAAGCATACTATCTTTTACAAAAAATATATTGCTCACTGCACCTTCACAGATATACCCATTCTCATCCAACAGAATTCCTTCAAAAGCCCCTTTTTTCCTTGCCTCAATCCTTGCCAGAATATTTGGCAAGAGGTTATGTGTTTTGAGTTTTGAATTAAAAGATGATGATGGTATTTTTCTGATTGAGACAATTGCTGCCTTAACCCCCTTATTATACCATGATTCAGGGTAAGGCTTAAAAGGTCTTGCAATAATATAAAATGTAGGCTTTATTTTTTTAACAATTTCAAACCCTCCGCCAGATGCTCCCCTTGTAACTCCAGCCCGTATATAGGCATCTTTAAGTTTATTCTGTTTTAAAATTGTGTTCATTTGGAAAGAAATATTTGTTAGCAGAGATGGTGGTTTAATCCCTAATGCTTTCAATGTATAAAAAAGTCTTTTAATATGCTCATCAAGTTTAAAAACTTTACTGCTGTAAGCACGCATTGTTTCAAAGGCGCCATCTCCGAATAAAAAACCACGGTCAAAAATTGAAACCATTGCTTTATTTTCCTGAACAAACTTGCCATTGATGTAGATCATTAATTTATTTTTCATATGAAGTTTATCAGAAGCAGAGCAAGGCTCTGCAGCTACAGCCAAAACTTCCCATCCCACCCAACTGCCTCCAACACTGGCATTGCCTTCTGCCAAGTCTCTTCATATTCCTTCTCAGGCTCAGAATCAGCAACTATTGCTCCTCCAACCTGAAGATATAATTTTTCTTTTGCTGCAATCAGGGTTCTTATTATGATGTTAAGGTCAGCCTCTCCTGAGAATGATAAATATCCAAGTGAACCTGAATATATCCCTCTTTTAACCGTCTCAAGCTCCTCAATAATTTCCATTGCCCTTATCTTTGGAGCGCCTGTCATTGACCCTCCGGGAAAACATGCCTTTATGCAATCAAACATATCTTTATCTTCAGATATCTCTCCCTCAATAGTTGATACCATCTGAAAAACTCCTGAATAAGCCTCTACTGCCATCAGTTCTTTTACCCCTACAGTCCCAAATCTGCATACTCTGCCAAAATCATTTCTCACAAGGTCAACAATCATCAGATTTTCAGCCTTTTCTTTTTCACTTGAAATAAGGTCATTTTTAAGATTCTCATCTTCCTGTGGAGTTTCACCTCTCCTCCTTGTCCCTTTTATTGGCCTGCTCTCAAGTTTCGAATCTTCTATTTTCAAAAACCTCTCCGGAGAAGCAGATATGATTTTAAGGTCCCCGAACTGTAAATATGCTGCAAAAGGAGTTGGATTAACTGAATTTATCCTCCTGTAAATTTGCCAAGGTTCAATGCCTGACTCTATCTCCATCCTATGTGAAAGGTTAACCTCATACACATCCCCAATCCTGATATATTCCTTGGCTTTTTCTATCATATCAATATATTTTCTTTTTGAAACGACATTTGTAACTCTTCCCCTTATATCAGAGTTCAGCAAATCTTTCTCAGAACATTTATTTTTCTCTTTATCTCTGACTTTTTTTTCAATAACAGCCACAAAATCAGAAGCAGTTTTTTCAGACCATTCCGGATATTGAAAAGATAAATCAATGGAAAAGATATATTTTTTTTTTGACCACTGGTCATAAATTATTCCTGCATTTACAAACATAAAATATGAATCAGGAAGATTAAGGTCATCAGTGCTTATAGCAGGTAGGGTTTCTAAAAATCCCGCAAGGTCATAACCAAAGTAACCGACAGCTCCTCCGGCAAAAGGAATCTCTGCCATATTCTTTTCTTTTACCCTGAATCTGTTAAAAACAGATTTCAATTCTTCAAAGGGATTCCCTCTTTTTCTTACAATGCCTCCTTTGTCTCTTATTTCAATATCCTCTCCCTTGCTTTTAAATGTAAGGAATGGCGCTCCCCCTATAATTGAATACCTTGCAAGCTTTTTTATGTCTCCTCCGCTTTCAAGGAGAAAACAGTGCTCATATTCAAGAAAGATTTCAAAAATTTCATGGAGAGATAGATATGTATTTAGTTCCTTTAGAATCATAATTAATCTTATTAAAGCTTTCAGAAGCAAAGCTATGCTTTGCAGCTACTTGTTATTATTCACTGTTTACTATACATTATACATCAACTTGGAACTCTGCTTGACAATGTCTGTTTTAGGACTAATTTTTAGAATATGCAAAACAGAGAAAATTCACAATCAAAAAAGATAGCATTTTTTGCTGATGTAATGCTCGGAAGTCTTGCAAAATGGCTCAGGATACTTGGTTATGATACTTCCTATGAACAGACTATAACATCAGAAAAATTAGTCAGTGCTTCCAGGGATGAAAAAAGAGTGATTCTTACAAGAAATAAAAGCCTTGCAAAAACTCTTGATAAAACTGAATACCTATTTATTGAAAATAATTCCATTGTCAGCCAGCTTAAACAGGTAATAGATAATTTCAGCCTTGTTGTTACAGAAAAGTTCCTCACCCGCTGCACAGAATGCAATTCTGAAAAAATACCAGCAAATAAAGAAGAATTAAGAAATGAAGTGCCTGATTTTGTTTTCAGAACACAAAATGAATTTTCAAAATGCCCTGTGTGTGGCAAAATTTTCTGGAAGGGAACACATTTAAAAAGAATGGAAGAAATCTTAGAAAATCTGAAAAAACCTGATTCCTGATTTTAATACTTGTTCTGCCTGAGAAGCTCCGCAATTTCAGGTTTAACCCTTGAAAAGGCGTCCCTTCTCATACAAAACTCGTTATCTATAATAAAACCGTCAATCAAGCCCTTTTCTTTATAAAGAAGCTCTCTCAGTGTGTATTTTGTCACATTCAACTCCCTGGCTGCTTCACCAAGGTTGATGAATTCATTTTTTTTTACAGAATCAACCATTTTAAAAAATCTAAAGTTCAAAATCCAAATATTAAAAGTTTTAGTCATTTGAGTTTTGGATTTTATTTGAGCTTTGACATTTGGATTTAACTCATTTATTTCTGTCTTGCTGCCTCAAATCCTGCTTCAAGGGCTGTTTTGTTGAGTTCAAGAAATGCCTTTGGAACCCTTGCAAGGACCGCTTTTTCAATTGCCTGTTTTGAAACTATCTTTGTTATTTCAACAAGAGCTCCAAGCGCTACTATATTTGCAGTAATTACTTTACCAACTTTCTTTCTTGCAATATCAACTATTGGCAGCTTGATTACCTTGTAATTTCCTGCTGGAATGTTTTTCACCATATCAGAATCAATGATTAAAGTTCCGCCGTCCTTCAAATCCTTAACATATTTATTACATGCCTCTTGAGTAAGAGAAAGCAGTGTGTCAATGGTTGTTGCCTTTGGATAATCAATTTCTTCATTGCTTATTATGACATCTGATTTGCTGGCGCCGCCTCTTGCTTCAGGCCCGTATGACTGGCTCTGAACAGCATTCTTTCCGTCATAGATTGTCGCTGCCTCAGCAAGAATAACCCCTCCAAGAATCAGACCCTGTCCGCCTGACCCGCTTAAACGTACTTCATATTGTGATGATGACATCTCTAACCTCCAAATCTTATAAAAAATTCTAAACCCTAATATCGTGTTTAGAATTTAGAGCTTTTTAATTACTTTTCCCTCCCTGAACCCTTTCAATAAGCCTTGCATACTGTTCAGTATACTCAGGTTTTTCTACATCGTGGAGAACTCCTGTAACAAGTTTTCCCTGCAGTTCTTCAGGGCTCATTGTTTTAGCCTTGCTGGAAGGAACTGTGTTATCCTTATACCAGTTCATCATATCAACAGGTGTCGCCTGCTTATTTCTTCTCCCATATGCGGTTGGGCATTGGGAAAAGATTTCAACTATTGAAAATCCTTTTTTTCTTATTGCCTGTTCAATCAGCTTATCAAGAGCAACAGCATGGTAAACTGTTCCCCTTGCTGCAAATGAAGCTCCGGCTGTAATTGCAAGACCACAGATATCAAAAGAGGGTTCAATATTTCCATATGGAGCAGTAGTTGCCAGGTGGCCCAGAGGTGTAGTTGGAGAATACTGACCGCCTGTCATGCCATAAATAAAGTTGTTATAAATGAGCATTGTAATATCTATGTTTCTTCTTGCGCTATGGATAAAATGGTTGCCTCCGATTGCAGTAGCATCCCCGTCTCCTGATACAACTATTACAGTCATTTCAGGCTTTGCCATTTTAACCCCTGTTGCAAAGGGAAGGGCTCTGCCGTGAGTTGTGTGCAGCGTATTGAAATCAAGATAGCCCGGAGTACGGCTTGAGCATCCAATGCCTGATACCATTGCAATTTTATCTTTTTCAAGCCCGATTCTGTCAATTGCTCTGATTATAGCCTTCATTGCTGTCCCGTCTCCGCATCCCGAACACCAGATGTGCGGGAATTTTTCCACTCTCATATATTTTTCATAGACGCTCATTTTATGCAACCTCCTTTACTCTGCTCAGAATCTGGTCTGGGTTTATCGGTTCACCATCAACGCGATGCACTCCAAAAACCTTGCAACTATTCTTGGATGCCCTTTCAACTTCAAGCCTCATCATTCCCATATTCATTTCTGGAACAATTATTGTTTTAACTTTTTTAGACAATTCAAAAATTTTTTCTTCCGGAAATGGCCAGAGAGTTATACCGCGAAACATTCCAACTTTTATTCCCTGAGCTCTGGCAAGCTTAATTGTTTTTTTTGCTGCCCTGGCAGATGAACCATAAGCAAATATTGCTATTTCAGCATCTTTAAGCTCAATTTCTTCATAAGTAATAATATCATCTTTATTCTTTTCAATTTTTCTCATAAGCCTTTCCTCATCCATCTGCACAAGTTCGGGATTGCCTGTAGGAAATCCTGTTTTATCGTGGTTCAATCCTGTTACATGGAACCTGTAGCCCTCGCCAAAAGCCGGCAGAGGGTTTACATCATTGGCAGGGTCATAAGGAAAATAATCTTTAGGACTGCAATCAGGTTTTTTCCTGTTCACAATCTCTATCTGGCTTCTGTCAGGAATCTCAATTGGTTCTCTCATATGCCCTACTATTTCATCAAGGAGAAGAATAACAGGAGTTCTGTACTTTTCCGAAAGGTTGAAGGACCTTACAGTAAGGTCAAATGACTCTCTCACTGACCATGGAGCAATTGCAATTACAGGATGGTCTCCGTGTGTTCCCCATTTCGCCTGCATAACATCAGACTGAGAAGGAGACGTTGGAAGCCCTGTGCTCGGACCACCACGCATAACATTTACTAAAACAAGAGGAACTTCAGTCAGCATCGCATATCCGAGATTTTCCTGTTTCAGGGAAAAACCCGGTCCGCTTGTTGCTGTCAGAGACTTTACTCCTGCAAGAGATGCCCCTATAATAGTACCCATTGCAGCAATTTCATCCTCCATCTGGATAAACTTTCCGCCAATCTGCGGAAGCCTCCTTGCAAGAACCTCTCCAATCTCAGATGATGGCGTTATGGGATAACCTGCAAAAAACCTGCAACCTGCTGCAATAGCACCTTCTGCACAGGCTTCGTTTCCCTGTAAGAATCTTATTCTCTTTTCCACTTTTCTTAAAACCTCCTGAAAATCCGTGATACCGCTTTCCTTATGGAAGATAAGCGGCAGGATATCTTTTTATGTTTTAATCTTATTATTTTCTTACACTATTACTTCAATACAGAAATCAGGACACCTGATTTCGCATTGTTTACAAGCTATGCAGGCATCCAAATCTCTCACTGAAGAAACAAAACCTTTTATTTCAAGAACCTTGGTTGGACAGAATGCCACGCATATTTCACACCCTTTGCACCACTTTGGATTTATATTTATCTCTTTTGCCTTTGGCTTGGTCATAATGATTAATTCCTTTTACCCTTATTTTAGCTGTAAGCTATAAGCTTTAAGTCATAAGCTTTTTTGAAATTTAGAACTTTAATTTTTAGACTTTCATACTTCGATATTTTTATTCCTTACAGCTTATAGCCTACAGCTTACAGCTATTTTTTTTAACCTCTCAATACCTTCTCAACTGTTTCTCCAATAACTGCGGGGCTTTCACAAACAGCAATTCCCGCATCTTTCAAAGCCTTCATTTTTTCATCAGCAGTACCCTTGCCCCCTGAAATTATTGCTCCTGCATGCCCCATTCTTCTTCCAGGAGGAGCTGTCCTTCCGGCAATAAACGAAACAACAGGTTTTGAAAAATTTTTCTTTATGTAAGAAGCTGCTTCTTCCTCTGCTGTACCTCCTATTTCACCTATCATTACCACTGCCTCTGTTTCAGGGTCAGCTTCAAACAGAGGAAGAAGGTCAATGAATCTTGAGCCTATTATTGGGTCTCCGCCAATTCCAATACATGTTGACTGGCCTATTCCTCTTGTACTTAGCTGTGAAACAGCCTCATAGGTTAATGTTCCGCTCCTTGAGATAACTCCGACTCTTCCCTCTTTATGAATAAACCCCGGCATAATCCCTATTTTGCATTTGCCAGGGGATATTATTCCAGGACAGTTAGGTCCTATAAGCCTTGTCTTTTTACCTTTGAGATATTCATAAACCTTTACCATATCAATTGTTGGAATCCCCTCTGTAATACACACGACAAGGGCAATCCCTGCATCAGCAGCCTCCATAATTGCATCTGATGCAAAGGGAGGAGGAACAAAAATCCCGGAAGCATTGGCACCCGTATTTTTTACAGCCTCCTGTACAGTATTAAAGATAGGTATTCCGTCAAGCTTTTCCCCGCCTTTCCCTGGTGTAACACCTGCTACTACCTTTGTTCCGTATTCAATTGCCTGTCTTGTATGGAAAGTCCCCTCGCTCCCTGTAATTCCCTGAACAACCACTTTTGTGTTTTTGTCAACAAGCACACTCATCAGTTTTCTCCATAATATATAAATTCTAAATCCTAAACAAATTAGGATGACCAAAATTCTGAATTCCAAACTTAAAAAACTATCAGGTTTTGAACATTCGATATCTGAATTTTGATATTGTTTAGAATTTAGTGCTTCGAATTTAGAGTTTATTAAAAATTTAGTTTTTACAACAAAGGACTATTCACTTCTTTATTGCTGCCACAACCTTTTCTGCAGCGTCTTTTAATCCTTTTGCAACTATGAAATTAAGCTTTGAGCTGTCCATAAGCTCTCCAGCCTCTTTCGCATTTGTTCCTTCAAGCCTTACAACAACAGGAACGTTAACTTTAACCTGCTTCAGTGCCTCAATCACTCCCTGAGCAACTCTGTCGCAGCGAACAATCCCTCCAAAAATGTTTATCAGCACTGCCTTTACATTCTTGTCAGCCATTAAAATCTTAAAGGCATTTGCCACTCTTTCAACGCTTGCTCCGCCTCCAACATCAAGAAAGTTTGCAGGCTCGCCGCCGGCAAGCTTTATTATGTCCATTGTTGCCATTGCAAGCCCTGCACCATTGACCATGCAACCAACATTGCCGTCAAGTTTAATGTAGTTTAAATCATATTTGGAGGCTTCAATCTCAAGCGGTTCCTCTTCATTGAAGTCCCTTAGTTCCCCAATCTCTTTGTGTCTGAACATAGCATTGTCATCAAAATTTATTTTAGCATCAAGCGCAAGGATATCTCCGCTTTTTGTAATCACAAGCGGATTGATTTCCACAAGTGAGCTGTCAGTTGCTTCAAAAGCCCTATAAAGCGCGAGGATTAATTTTGTTGCCTTTCCGATTAAGTCCTTGCCAATGCCAAGTCCAAAGGCAAGCTTTCTTGCCTGAAATGGTTGGAGCCCCACTGCAGGGTCAACAACCTCTTTTAAAATCTTTTCAGGGGTCTCTGCAGCAACCTTTTCTATTTCCATCCCCCCTGCTTCACTTGCCATTATAACAGGCTTTGACTGAACTCTGTCTATTACGATTCCAAGATAAAACTCCTTTTGAATATCCATTCCTTCTTCGATTAGAAGCCTTTTAACTTCTTTTCCCTCAGGTCCTGTTTGGTGTGTAACAAGCATCATTCCAAGTATCTGTTTTGCAATCTCTTCAGCCTGCTCCGGATTCTTTGCAAGCTTCACGCCTCCTCCCTTTCCTCTTCCTCCTGCGTGAATCTGCGCCTTTACAACAACAGTGCCTCCAAGTTCCTTTGCTATGTCCTTTGCCTCAGAAGGGGTATAGGCTACCTTTCCTCTTGGTACCGCAACACCGAATTTTCTCAAAATTTCCTTTGCCTGATATTCATGAATTTTCATTTTAAGCTCTTCTCATCAAATTCCGCAATTTTAATTTTTGAATTTTGACTTTCTATTTTGACCTTTATCTTTTGCTCTTTATCTTTTGTTCTTCAATTTTTAAATTTTCACTTTTTATTTTTAAATTTATTTTATCCTATCTGATACTGCTTTCTACCCTGCTCATAAAGGTCATTTCCGTAAACATCATTCACTACTACCACAGGGAAATCCTCAACCTCAATGAGGCATATTGCCTCAGCGCCAAGCTCTTCATATGCAACAACCTTGGAGCTTTTTATCCTCTGTGCAATCAAAGCCGCTGCCCCTCCTATTGCTGCAAGGTAAACACACTTATATTTTTTCATTGCCTCAATTACATCCTTTGAGCGGGAGCCTTTACCTATCATCCCTTTAAGCCCCAGTTCAATCAGTCTTGGTGCATAAGCGTCCATTCTTCCGCTTGTTGTCGGACCTGCTGAACCTATGACTTTCCCGGGTTTTGCAGGAGTAGGACCAACATAGTAAATCATCTGCCCTTTGACATCTATTGGAAGCGGTTTGCCTGTATCAAGAAGCTCAACAAGTCTTTTGTGAGCAGCATCTCTTCCTGTATAAATAGTTCCGGTTATCAAAACCTGGTCTCCGGCTTTAAGTTTCTCAATAACCTTGTCGTCTTTTACTGGTGTGATTATTTTAATTGGCTCTCCCATTGTTTTATCCTTTATAAAATAACTTCTTTATGCCTATGGGCATGACAGTTTATATTAACCGCTACAGGAAGGCTTGCAATGTGGCACGGATGTTTCTCTATATTGACTGCAAGGGCTGTAATCCTGCCGCCAAATCCCTGAGGTCCGATTCCAAGATTATTCACTTTCTCAAGTAATTCTTTTTCAAGCTCAGCAGTGTCAGGGTCGGGGTGATGTTTGCCAAGTTCTCTGAGAAGAGCTTTTTTTGCAAGCATTGCAGCTACTTCAAAAGTCCCTCCGATTCCAACACCCACAACAATAGGAGGACACGGATTTGAACCTGCCTGGCTCACCCTCTCAATTACAAAATCCTTTACGCCTTTAACCCCGTCAGCAGGCTTTAACATCTTAAGTCCGCTCATATTTTCACTTCCACCGCCTTTTGGTGCAATTGTAATCTTCAGATTCTCACCCGGAACAAGTTCAATATGAACTACAGCAGGAGTGTTATCCTTTGTATTAACTCTTTTAAGTGGGTCAGAGACAATTGATTTTCTCAAAAACCCCTCTGTGTATCCCTGACGCACTCCTTCGTTTATGGCATCTTTAAGAGTGCCTCCTGTAATATGAGCATCCTGCCCAAGCTCCACAAAGAACACTGCAAAGCCTGTATCCTGACACATTGGGACCTGTTCATTCTTTGCAATGTTTGCATTCTCAATAAGCTGTTCCATCACAGAGACCCCTGCAGGAGACTTTTCTTCCTTCAAAGCCTTATTGAAAGCCCTGAGCACATCTTCGCCCAAATAATAATTAGCCTCCATGCACATCAGCTTAACAGCCTTTGTAATATCATTAGCGTTTATGTTTTTCATCTTCTTATCCTCTCAAGGAATGAAAAGAAGGGATTTAATTTTAATCAAATCCCTTCTTTTGCTTCATTTCCCTATAATTTTAATCTTTAATTTTTTTTAAATTTTCAGTAATGCAACCTGCTTTCTTATTCCATCAACAGATTTCTGCAGTGCTGACATTTCATCGTCTGTGAGTTTCAGTTCAATTATCTTCTCTACGCCATTGGCGCCCAATTTTGCAGGAACCCCGACAAACATTCCATCTTTAACTCCGTATTCACCTTCAAGACATGCTGCGCATGGAAGTATTCTCTTCTTGTCTTTTAATATTGCCTCAGCCATCTGGATTACAGAAGCAGATGGTGAATAATAGGCACTGCCTGTCTTTAAGAGTGCAACTATCTCTCCTCCTGCACCCCTTGTTCTTTTTACGATTTTTTCTATCTGTTCGTTTGACAAGAAGTGGGTGATTGGAATTCCGGAAATTGTAGCATATCTTGGAAGCGGTACCATTTCATCTCCATGACCACCAAGGACACAAGCCTGGATATCTTCTATTGATACTCCAAGTTCCATCCCTATAAATGATCTGAATCTTGCACTATCAAGAACACCTGCCATTCCCATAACCCTGTTTTTTGGAAATTTGCTTACCTTCCATGCAAGGTAGGTCATAATATCAAGCGGGTTTGATACTACTATGATTATGCAGTTTGGAGAATACTTTGCCACTTGTTCAGTACAGGCTTTTACGATTTCTGCATTCTTAGCCTGCAGGTCTTCTCTTGACATTCCGGGCTTTCTTGCAAGCCCTGCTGTTATTATAGCTATGTCAGAATTTTTTGTCTCCTCGTAACCGTTTGTTCCAACAATATTCACATCAAACCCTTCAACCGGCGCTGTTTCCATCAGGTCAAGTCCTTTGCCCTGAGGAACGCCCTCAACAACATCAACCAGTACAATGTCGCCCAGTTCCTTTGCTGCAGCCCAGTGTGCAGCAGTTGCTCCAACATTCCCCGCTCCAACTATTGTAATTTTGTTTCTTCTCATCTCTCTCCCCTCCATACAAACAATTAACTAAAAAACTAATAACCCAAAACTAACTTAAAACTAAAAAACTAATCTTATGCTTCCATATTTTTGATTATCTCAGTTCCAAACTCAGAACACTTCAGCAATCTGGCACCATCCATCTGCCTTTCAAGGTCATAGGTGACAGTTTTATTTTTTATGGTTTTCTCAAGTGCCCTGATAATCATATCTCCTGCCTTGTCCCAGCCCATATGCTCAAGCATCATAACCCCGGACAGAATAACAGAACCCGGATTTATCTTGTCCTGTCCTGCATATTTTGGTGCTGTTCCGTGGGTAGCTTCAAAGAAAGCAGCATTGTCTCCGATATTTGCGCCAGGTGCAAGCCCAAGTCCTCCGACCTGCGCAGCACAGGCGTCCGAAAGATAATCGCCGTTAAGATTGGGTGTGCAAATTATTTCATACTCATCAGGCCTGAGTAAAACCTGCTGGAAAATTGAATCTGCAATACGGTCTTTAATCAAAATCTTTCCTTCAGGCATTTTACCGTTGTATTTGTCATACAAATCCGCTTCGCTGACTATTTCTTTGCCGAATTCTTCTTTAGCAAGCTCATATCCCCAATCCCTGAAAGCCCCTTCAGTAAACTTCATGATATTGCCTTTATGCATCAGAGTTATGCTCTTTTTGCCTTTTTTTATTGCATAATTAATAGCCCGTCTCACAAGTCTCTTTGTAGCCATAATGCTTATTGGTTTTATACCAATACCCGAATCCATTCTGATTGTCTTCCCAAGTTCATTCTTAATAAAGTTTATTATCTTCTCTGCTTCCTTTGTTCCCTGTTGCCATTCAATACCAGCATAAACATCTTCAGTATTCTCCCTGAATATTACAACATTTAATTTTTGTGGTTCCTTTACAGGACTTGGAACCCCCGAAAAATATCTTACAGGTCTTACGCATGCATAAAGGTCAAGGATCTGGCGGAAGGTTACATTAAGACTTCTGATTCCGCCACCAACTGGGGTTGTAAGAGGACCTTTTATTGCAACCTTATATTCTTGAATCGCCTTTAGTGAATCTTCAGGCAGCCAGTTATTGAAAAGTTTATTTGCTTTTTCACCGGCATAAATTTCAAACCAGTGAATCTTTTTCTTCCCGTTGAACACCTTTTCAACTGCAGCATCAAAAACTCTGACAGATGCAGCCCATAAATCAGGGCCTATTCCATCCCCTTCAACAAATGGAATTATGGGGTCATCAGGAACTATTAATTCGCCATTTTTTATTTCTATTTTTGAACCACTTTTGGGTGGTTTTAAATCTTTAAAACTAACCACTCTAAAAGCCTTCCCCTTCTAAAAATAAAAAAAATTTGATAATATATATTGATAATATAATTTCAGAATCAATTCATTGAAAATCCTGAGTTCTAATCTTGATTCTGAAAAATAGAAAAAAAGAAATTCCTTTTTTTTAACTCTTTAAAATTTTTAGAACTCAGGATTTTTCTTGTATTACCCATTCAACTTTTCTTAATTAAAACCACAAAGTCTCTGCCATCAAATCATATCACATTTTATTGCAATTAAGCTCTCTTGAAAATCTTCTATACTTCTTCTTTTCTAATCTGGCTTTGCTGCTTTATTGCTTTCAAGAGGCTCTTTCTTCTGCGCTGTGTAGGCTTTTCGTAATACATGTTTCTCTTCATGTCCTTTACAAGCCCTTCTTTTTCCATCTTTTTTTTCAATTGCCTCAGCGCTTTGTCAAGATTGCCCTGAACTTCAACCTTAGCGTTTATTGGCGTCATTTTTCATAACTCACCCCTTTTATTTTAATAATTTAAAAGTGTTTAAGTTTTAATAGGTTACCCAACTTTTGTGGCGCAATCTATTAAAACTCTACTCTTTTGTCAAGCTTTAATAGGAATTAAGTTACAAAAAACAGGTTTCCTCTATTAATCTCTTTTCAAATCTGCGTAATCACCCCTCAAGCTTTCATTACAGTCTTTTTTATCCACTCGGTTGTAACTGATTTTGGGCGTACAAGGGGTGACCCGGTTGCCCTGCTTATAATCGCCTGAGCAGAAACTCCAAGAGCCCTTGAAACACTGAAAAGCACGGTATAGTAATCAAACTCAGTCATTCCAAAGTGATAGAGAAGCGAACCTGAGCTTGCGTCAACATTGGGCCATGGGTCTTTTGCTTTTCCCTGCTCAACAAGAACCTTTGGAACAATGTCATAAACTTTGGCAACAATCTGGAAAACAGGGTCCTTTGAGCAGTACTTCTTGCCAAAATCAAGAAATGCTGCAAACCTCGGGTCTGTAATCCTGAGCACTGCGTGACCATAGCCCGGAATGACTTTCCCTGAATTAAGCGTATCCCATGCAAATTTTCTGAGGTCATCATCTGATGGAACTCCGTTAAATTTATCTTTAACCATCAGTATCCATCCAAGGCATTCCTGGTTTGCCAGACCGTGAAGAGGTCCTGCAAGACCATTAAGTCCTGCAGAAAGAGCATAATATATATCTGAAAGTGCAGAGGCTACTGTATGTGTTGTTGCGGCGCTCACATTCCCGCTCTCGTGGTCGCTGTGAAGAGTTAAATAGAGTCTCATTAGGTTTGCAAAGTTTCCGCTGGGGTCAGCAATACCCATCATATGGACATAGTTTGCGCCCATGTCAAGCTCTGGTTTTGGGGCAATGCGTTTGCCCTTGTTAAATCTCATCCTGTATATTCCTGCAGCGATTTCAGGAAGCTTTGCAATCAGATTAAGACAGTCTTCAAGCATCGCCTCCCAGTAAACATCCTTCTTCATTCCCTCATTATATCTTTTCTTAAATACTGATTCTCCCTCCATTACAAGGATTGCAGTATTTAGCATTGTCATTGGATGGGAATTTGCTGGCATCGCCTTTAAAACATTCCACACGTATTCCGGTGTTCCTGAACGTTTTTTCAGATCATCCTGCAAAGACTTAAGTGACTCTTTGTCAGGGAGTTCTCCTGTGCACAGGAGATAAAAAACCTCTTCAGGAAGTTTATCAGTAAGCTGTCCAACCGGAATACTTCTTATTATTAAACCCTTATCAGGCGGCACCTCTGATGTATCGCACACAAGTCCTTTAACACCACGCATTCCGCCATACGCCTGACCAACTGTAACCTCGCCAATGACCTTGTCTCCATACTCTTTGTTCAGTTTCTGGATTTCTTCTCTCCATGCAGGTATTTTCTGCACAAGTTTTTCTTTTAATGTAGCCATTTCAACCCTCCTTTACCTTTCAATATGTTAAAACTTAATAATTATAGAACTGCTATTTTCCCAAACCATCTTAAAAGAAAATTGAGATTACTCTATCTCAACAATGAAGAAAAAATGCAACAAAAAAACTTAAAACACTAATCCTTTGAAAATCAATGCATTTTTTATGCCAATCAATACAAGAATTTGAAAAACAAGATTTATTTGTTTGAATTTATTAATAAATTTAATATCAGCGAAAAAACAAAAAGATGGTAAAAAATTAGAAATTGTGTCCCAAATTTGACAACTTGTCTTTTATGACTCACATTGGGTTTCTGTTTGATGAATTGTAATGGTCTGTAGGGAAACAGAAACTCCTTGAAAATCAGACGGAGGAATAATAGATAAAGGCGAGAAAAGATACTAAAACCAAACTAGTGGCGATATACAAAAAAACAGATACCTTTTGCTTTGTTACTATCCGCCATTTCTTTGTGACTTCCTCAAGATGCAGGCTTGAAATTTTATCTTCTGGAGCTAACCTCAAAGCCTCTGTAAAATGGACTTTAGCCTTTATCAAATCTCCTGACTCCTCTAACACAAGCCCGAAATCCCTCTGGAACAGAGGAGAATTAATATCAATTGATAATGCCTTCTCAAATGCCGTAACCGCCATTTTAAAAAGTTTCTGTCTGGCGTAAGTGAGGCCAAGATAATCATAAAATCTTCCATCCTCAGGATAAAATCTTATTGCATTTTTAAATTGCATTACAGCATTTTTGTATTCTCCATTATCAAAGAAATCTTTTCCCTTCTCAAAATATTCAAGGGCTGTTGTTCTCCCCTCTCCGTGGTCAACAGTTTCACCATCTCTGTTCTCGAGGGTTTCCTTTTCTTTTTTTCCGGAAGGCACTGCACTGCCTTGAATTTCACCATGTGTTTTATCACTTAAGATAATGTGGTAAGCTGAAGTAATCTTCTTAAATCTTTCTTCATCTATCAACCTCTCTTTGTCTGATTGATATCTCTTTGAATAGTGCTCCTTTGCAAGACTTCTGTAAAGAGCTTTAATCTCTTCAACAGATGAATCAGGAGAAATCCCCAAAAGACTGTACAATTCATAACTCATAATTTGCAACCTGAACCCTGCTATCTGAAACTCAGAAATCTCCCGGCGCCCACAAATACATGAATTTAGGTGTAAGATAAGAAGATATCTCTTTTCTGCTGCCAAGATTTAATAAATTTAAGCTGACTGGCTGCTGAATAAAAAGCTTTGAGTAGATGTTGTTGGCATAAACTCCGGGTCTTTTATACATTACTACTTTTGCTTCAGCAATCCCTGATTCTTCCTTTGCAATCTCTATGGCATCATCAAGGTAACCTATTTTATCTATTAGTTTTTCTTCTAAAGCCTGCTTCGCGGAATAAACCCTTCCATCGGCAAGTCTTTTGATATCTTCTCTGTCAAGTTCTTTTCTTCCTTCATCAACAACATCAATAAACCGGCTATATAAACTGTAATTAATCTCCTGAAGTATCTTCCTTTCTTCTTCAGTAATTGCCCTGAACGGAGAACCAATGTCTTTTTTATCTCCTGATTTTATTGATGTTTCTTTTATGCCAAGCTTGCTGAACAACCCTTCCACATTAAAATTTTCAAAAATTACCCCAATGCTTCCTGTCAGGGTTGTAGGGTGGGCAATCACCTTGTCAGATGCCATTGCAATAAAATATGCGCCTGAAGCACCAACATCCATCATACAGGAAACAACCTTGATTTTCTTTCCTTCTTTAAATTTCTTTATTTCATTATGAATAATATCACTTGCGGTTACTGTTCCTCCCGGGCTGTTGATTCTCATGATAATAGCTTTTATCCTGCTATCCTCCTTTGTTTTTTCAAGCTGTTCCTTTATTGATGCAACCATATCTTCCTCTGAAAAAACCCCGGAAACTCCAGAACCGCCAGCCTCAGAAATAATTCCAGAAATATCAATCATCAAAATCTTATCCTTTCCTTTACCTGAAACAAATACCTCCTTCAACGGCTCTTTCTCTCTCAAAAAAGGGTTAACCTTTGCAGAAATAAAGATGCAGGATGAGACAGAAATCAAAAGTAATACTAGACTAAGGAATATGCAAATGAGAAAATGTTGTGAAATTGTTGGATTTTTATCCATTAGTTTATCCTCCTTTAAAAGCCCGTAGAAACAGGTCCCTGCCTGCCGCAGGCAGGTCCAGACCTGTTAATAACACACCTGAAGGTGTGTTTCTACATTCTTTTTATTTTTATTCCCAGAAGCATAACTGATGCCACCATTGCAATTCCTGCTCCGGTCATAAAGGCATACTCCATTCCTGCTTTCTGCCATATGACGCCGAAAAGCAGGCTTGCAGGCAGGGCAGAGATTCCAATGGCGAAATTATAGAGTCCAAAAGCTGTTCCCCTTAGATGCTGCGGAACCAAATCTGCAACAAATGCCTTTTCAACTCCCTCTGTCATTCCAAAATAAATACCGTAAATTATAAAGAGAATCCAGATATGCAAATGAGAGGAAGCATAGGCAAAGCCAAGATAGACAAGCCCGTAAACCAGCCAGCCGGCAATTATTATCCTTTTTCTCCCTACCCTGTCAGACATAACGCCTCCGGGAGTTGAGCTTAAGGTTTTTACTATGTGCAACACTGCCCATATTGCAGGAATCAGGTGTGCAGGGACTCCGGCTTCCTTTGCCCTTAAAAGCAGAAAGGCATCACTTGAATTGCCAAGGGTAAAAACTATTACTGAGGCAAGCAACATCTTGAATCCTGAATCAAAATTTTTAAGGCTGAATGTTAAAGGTTGCGATGAACCCTTTCTGTCAATTCTTGTTTCTTTTACAAAAAAGAGAATCACAAGAAGGGAAAGGATTCCGGGTATTGCAGCAAGAAGGAAGAGGCTTCTGTAATCTGAGGTTATATATGCAAGTATAAGAGTAGCAAGAATTGGTCCTGCTACTGCACCTGCATGGTCCATTGAGCGATGAAAACCATACGCCTTCCCGTAATTTGCAGCATCAACTGAATCTGCAATCAGCGCATCCCTTGGAGAGCTTCTTATCCCTTTTCCGACCCTGTCTGAAAACCTTATTACAAGAACCTGCCACCATGCTCCTGCAAGGGCAATAAGCGGTCTTGCGAGGGTTGAGAGGGAATAGCCTGAAAGTATTATTGGTCTTCTTTTTCTGACTCTGTCTGAGAAATAGCCTGAAAAAAATTTTAGAAGGCTTGCAGTGCTCTCTGCAATCCCCTCTATTATCCCAATCAATGCAGGACCTGCCCCAAGGGTTACTGTGAGGAAAAGGGGCAGTATAGGATAAATCATTTCACTTGATGCGTCAGTTAAAAAACTCACAACACCAAGGGCAATAATATTGCCTGGAAGACCAAGAAAGAATTTCTTTTCTGTTTCCTTTTTCATGGGGACTTTATGGTTTCTTCATAACATTGAACTTTATATTTTGGCAAGTTTAATTCTTTTAAAAAATTAAAAAAATAGTAATATAAAATAAATAACCCACATTTATTGTCTTTCCAAAAATTCCTTCTTGTCATAAAATTTAAAGGTAACAATTTCTAGGGGTATTGCATCTATTAGGTATGCGAGTCTTATTACTTTAGGCGAGATAAAAAATGAAGATAGACGAAAGTGAATTAATAATAAATACTCTAAACGGTAACTTAAAAGATTTCTCGATATTAGTAAAAAGGTATCAAGAAGTAGTAAATGGATTAGCATTTACTATTGTAAAAGATCCATTTGCAGCAAAGGATATTAGCCAGGAAACCTTTCTTGCAGTATTTAAGAACTTAAGCAAACTAAAAGATTATACACGTTTCCCTGCATGGCTTAAGAAAATTACAATTAATATATCGAGAATGTGGTTAAGAAAGCAGAAAAAAGAGAAGGATTTATTCAGTGAAGAAATTTGTTCAGAGAGAAAAGGTGAAGTACCAGAATTAGAATCTATTGATTTGAAAATTGAAAACCAAGATTTCTATAAACGTGTAAATAGTATATTAAATTCCTTAAGTAATAAGACTCGCATACCTATTACACTATGCTTTATAGATGATATCCCCTACAGAGAAGCAGCAAGGTTTCTCGGCATTAGAGAAAGTACCCTGAGAAAGAGGTTGCATGATGCGAAAAAGAAACTGCAGAGAGAGATTGTAAAGATGGCTGAAAATATGCTTGAGGAATATAGACTGCCAAAGAATTTTGCAGAAAAATGTATTTGCGGGTGTAAAAGAAGTAAATTAACGAGGAAGGAGGTGAAAGACATGGGAAAAAAGG
>MGDH01000041.1:37148-37316 GCA_001790855.1 Candidatus Schekmanbacteria bacterium RIFCSPLOWO2_02_FULL_38_14
AAATTAACGAGGAAGGAGGTGAAAGACATGGGAAAAAAGGATTGTGGATGTGGATGTGGAGGTTTTCCATTGAAAAATAAAGGGGCTAAAAAAGAATCAAAAGAAGAAACCAAGAAAGGGAAATAGCTGTGTCGCAATGACAAAGGAGGGTTATGACACTGTTCTGGC
>MGDH01000041.1:37338-57790 GCA_001790855.1 Candidatus Schekmanbacteria bacterium RIFCSPLOWO2_02_FULL_38_14
CATATTTCTTCTCTCTTCTTGACGCAGACTAAAGTCTGCGGCTACATCTGCTTCCTGACTCCTAACTTCTCCTCACGTATCCCGTATCATGTGTCACGAGCAACGGTTCACGGCTCACTTCTCCGGTGGTGGTGCAAAAGGGTTTGTCTCAGGCAACGGATAACCGGGATTTGAAGTCATCCTCGGGTCAAGGAGTTTCTTAAGCCCTAATACAAGTTCGTGATAGTTGCACATTGCAGGGCCTGTGATATAGTTCATTGCCCCAAGAGGCCATGAGGGATGCATTTTTTTGGCAAGCGCATCAGTGATTGTCTTTATATAACCAAGAAGAAATGCTTCACCGGCTTTAAGGTCATGTTCAAAATAAACTATTGGCTCAACCTCTGAAAAATGCCCCATCTGATAGGAATTAATCCAGTCACTCTTTGTTGTGTCTTCTACAAAAAGCCCTCTCTTGTAAGCATCCTCGATAATAGGCCAGAAGATTTCACTTGATTTGATAGCGTGGTCAAGGGAATCAAAGCCAAAGCCGCCCATTACAAAGAAGTCTCCTGCAGGTCTGTAAAGCCTGTTTGAAAGCCCTGTCCTGAATGCTTCGCCCATTGCATTGTAGCCTACCTTATATAGCTCTTCATCAACGAGTTTTCCACCGTGCTCCTTTATTATCTCCATCAGGACCTTTTCTTCGTACTCAACCTGTCTTGCTGAGGAAAAGCCTGCAATGGTTACAGCAAGGATATTTTTCCACTTCTTCTGAAAATCAGGCCATCTCTTCCAGAACTCCTCAACTGAAGCGCAGTCTGCCGCAAGTATCCAGTTTGCGCCTTCAGCGTGGACTGCCGCGCCTATCTCGCATTGGCCTATGTCATACATGGCATCGCCAACTTTTTTCTTTGATGGGAAATCTATTAAAAATATCTTAAATCTGTCTTCAGGAAATTTTGCAACAAAGTTAGGATTTGCTCCTTCACAGGGAAAGACTCTCGGTCCCGGATATGAGAAAAGCTTTACAGCCATTGTTGTGACCATTCCAAGGCCTCCGCAGTGTCCGGTATCTGCCCTTACCAGTCCCTTTAAATTTAGCCCTGCGCAATCTCCCCAGAACCATCCGCCGTTTGGGACCCCTCTTGAACCGATTTTTAAAAGGTCGCCGTTCGGGAGCACCCAGTCAACGCCCAGTATTCCGCGGTTATAGCCAAACTTGTGAGCCATTCCTCCCATTCCCTGAAACATATTGTTTGCCACAACTGAAACCTGCGAACCTGCCTCAGGTGTTGTGATTGTAAGGCCTACTTTGTGTGTTTCAGCCTGAAGCTGTGCATAGGAGACATAAGGCTCAACTACTGCATACATGTTCTTTTCATCAATATCCAGAATCCTGTTCATCCTTTTTGGGTCTATGATTACTGTATCAGGGCGTACAGGAATTGTTGGTGGAAGAAGATTGCTTCCTACAGGAATGTAGTTGAATCCATATCTGTTGGCAATCCTGATTATTGCCTGAACTTCCTCTGTTGAAGAAGGAAGAACAACTGCTGCAGGCCTGTATTTCCCGCTCTGGGCATGGGTAATGTAGAGCAGCCACATGTAGCTGTAGGCTGTTGTTATGGCAGGATCATCGCTTATATTTTCTGGACCAAGCACATCTTCAAGTGCCTGATAAGCTCCCTTTGGTAAACTCATATTTTTTTCCTCCCCTTATTTTCTTATTTCTGAGTAATCACTTTAGCTTATTCACCTAAAGCTTCAGTTACTATGTTAATAAGGCTGATCATTTTGATTTTGTTTCCATCAGCCTTAATCCCTTCATCAAAATTCAGCTCACACCAGGGACATGCAGTTACAAGCGCATCAGCCCCTGTTGATTTTGCCTCTTCAACTCTTTCCCTTGATGACCAGAGAGCAAACTCAGGAAAAGCAGATTTCACGCCTCCACCTGCGCCGCAGCACCACGAATATTCTCTTATCCTTTCCATCTCAACAAACTTGAGTCCCGGAATCGCCTTTAAAATATTTCTCGGAGGGTCATAGACCCCTTTGTTTCCGAAGTTTCTTGTCCTCGGAGGGTCTGACAGACCCCATTTAGTCCTTGTCCCGTCCCATATATTCTGCGGTTCTCCACCTCTTCCCATATGGCATGGGTCGTGCCATGTTACAGTCAGCGGAACCTTTTTCTTAAAATCAAGCTTCCCTTCAATAAGCATCTTTTCTATAAGCTGTACACCCTGAACCACCTCAAAATTCATCTTCCCGATTTCAGGATAGTGGTTTGTAAAAATTCCAAAGCATCCCGCGCAGGAGGTTATTACTTTTTCAACCCCGAGTGAATTAAAGGTTTCTATATTCTTCTTAGCAAAGTCGTGGTAAACATCTTCTGCTCCAACCTTAAGCGCAGGGCTCGCGCAGCATATTTCCTTGTTACCAAGAATTCCTATGTCAAGTCCTGCTTTCAAGAGGAGTGAGAGTGTATTCTGTGCTACTATCTGTACATCAGGATTATAGGAATAAGTACAGCCTGCATAGTAAAGGATTTTTGCTTTTTCTTTTGTAATATCCTTAACCTTAACTTTTCTTGCCCAGTTGGAGCGTCTTGTTCTTGGCTGTTGCCAGGGGTTGTCATAGTTTTTAATGCTCTCAAGCCCTGCCTTGTGTGCAGGAAGAGGTCCTTTGCCCGCCTTTACAAGTTCAATCCTTATCTGGTGCAGGATTTCAAGCGGCTCCATATCCCTTGAGAACTTGCAGGTCACATCACATCCGCCGCAAAGGGTGCAGGCATAAAGTACTTCTAACACCTTGTCTGTAACCTCGATTTCTCCCTCAAGGAGTCCTCTTATGACATCAAATCTTCCCTGCGCAGAATAAGCGTCAAACAAATACTTTGAAACCGATGGACATACCTTTGCAAACCTGTGACTCTGGGTTCTCCATGGATGAACCCATTTGCACATAGAGCATCGTTCACAGTTCACCAGATCCCATTTGTATTTTTCAAGGCTTTTCATTATCATCACCATCCTCCAATTTTATATATTTTATTTCAGATTTTTGTTTTCAGATTGCAGATTGAAAATCTTAAATCTACAATCTCAAATCAGCAATATGTTCTTTAAAACCCAAGCTTTCCGGGATTCATTATATTATTCGGGTCTAAAAAGTCCTTCACTGTTTTTGCTGTTTTGCTGGAAATCGCATTCCTGTTATTGACCATATAAGCCCATCTTCCATAAGCCCTTGTGAAAACACCGCCAAGGTCAATAAGCCTTTCGCTTGCAGCAAGGTGGAGTTTATTTACCATCTCTTTTTCTGCACTGTTGTTCGGGTCGTAGGGAAGATTGAACTCAAGATGTGTTGCTCTTCCGTTTTCAATGGGCTGGATGTAAACTCCTATGTCAGATACAGGGTATTCAAAACATTCAGCAGCTTCATTCATTGCTTTTATAAATTCAGGAACCCTGTTCAGCGTTGTCAGGAAAAAGATATCTGCGCTTGCCCCTCTTGGAACATCCTTCCAGTAAAGCTCTTTTTGCCAGGGCTTTCTCATATTCTCATCAAAAAACTTTCTGGAGTGCGGCACTTCAGGAATTGTTGCCTGAGGATAAACCCCCTGAGCCTGTGCCTCTTCAAACATATCCTGTTCCTGCCATGCAACTTTTTCCTCAGGAAGCCTTTTTGTTCCTGCAATGCAGTGGATTAATGTGAATGATGGAAGCTTCTTTTTAAGCTCTGCATAGCCCGCAGCGCCATCTTCAGCAAGAATGGCTGCCAGATTGGCTTTGTTCAGAATAAAGCATTCATATCCAAGCCACCTGCGCTGTATCCCATATGTAAAGTTTATAAGAGTATTTAAGTCTCTTGAGGGTGTAAAGAATATCTTCTGGACTGTTGGCAATGGTTCTGCCATCAGATTTGCCCATGTAATTATTCCAAGAGTCCCCTGAGACCGTGTGTAAAGGCGGTTCCAGTCAAAACCCGGTCCCCATGGCCCAACAAGGTCTGAGAGGGAAACTTCAGGTGGCGCAGACGCAGCAGAGCCTGTCCTGAAAATATCTCCCCTTGGAAGAACTATTTCACATGTGTAAAGCGGTTCGCTGTAGTTGAATTCTGTAACCATCATCGGCTCACCCTCAAGATGAGCAGAAACTACTGATTTTTCCCTGTGCGGAAGAAGCGGCATTAAAGCCCTTAACCCGTTTTTCTCAAGCTCAGGCTGAAGCTCGCCGTAGGTAACACCCGGCTGGATTCTTACAGCCCTGTTCCTGCTATCAATCTTAAATATCTTCTTCCACCTGCTCAAATCTATGACAATTCCGCTCTCAAGCGGGATTGTTGCACCGTAGAAGTGAACGCCTGAACTTGCAGGAATTAACGGAACCCTTTCTTCATTGGCAAGTTTTACTATTTTCTGAATCTCTTCTGTATTGTTTGGAAAGACTACAAAGGTAGGTTTTCTTGGGGCTTCAAGGCTTTTGTCCTTTGAATACTTTGCTAATGTTTCAGCATCATCAATAACATTGCCTGCTCCGGCAATATCTGATAATTTTTTCCTGAGCCTTTCCTTGTATTCTTTCTTTTCTTTTAACACCTGGGAATAAGGCTTATCCTCAAGGGGTTTAATGTAATCAATCTTGGCAGGAATTTTCTCTGGCATAAAATTCTCCTCTGCTAATTCTTATTTATAAAGTCAAGTTTCAGCAGGTCTTAAAACCAAGAAACCCCTGTTTAAGAGACTTCTTTACCTGACCATTTAAATAATGTTTAAAAACCCAAATGTTTTTCTCATTTCTAATAAAAAAAAAGAATTGTCAAGGCAATTTTTAGGCCTGTGAAAAATTCTTTTTCACAGCCACTTATAGCTGATGGTTAAAAGCTAATTTCTGATTGCTTTGAAATAACCTTTACAAATATTTTACTTTTTTTCTGTTGACCCGATATTATATTTTCTTATATTCTAACTATAAATCAAAGTTAAGGAGGTAGCTTATGGCAGCGTTAAGAATCTATGATTATTTTGAGAGAATGGATGAAATGATGAAAAAATCCTTCAACCCGGTTCCTAATTCTCTTAAAGATGAGTTCCTGCACAAGGAAGTTGAATTTGAAGGAAGGCTGGTTGAAAACACTGCAAGAACCTACCATGCAGAAAAGTTAAAGCATATTTCAGTATCAAAGTTTGTTTCCCATGGAGTCCTGCAGTCACACAATATGACTATTTTTCCTGATGGAAACTATGATGTCCCTCTTTTTGGAACAGATATAGTCATATTTGAAAAGATGCTGGTTGTATACTGTGATCTGACACCCTATGTAAAAAATGAGGAAATTGTAAAAAAGTATTTGGATTCAATGAAACCACTGCACGAAAAATATAAAAACCTTCCTGACGAGATGCCGAGGGGAAGGGAGTGGCTTGAAAAAATATCTTCAGGGTTAGGCATTACAGTTACCGGCACAAATGTGGACTGTGTTGAGGATGCTTTTAAAGGGGTTACGGAGTATTTTAATCTTTTTGCTTCCTATATCAATAAGGCAACTCCGGTAAATGAAAAGAGAAAAGCAGAAATAGCAGAGGGAAGAAAAAAAGTTATTGCGCTCTTTACTGAATATGACCCCGGCTATGGTCCGATGAAAAAATATTTTGGCAAGGAATGGACTGACTACTACTTCCACAATGTGCTCTTTGCGGGAAATTAGGGACAAAGCATACCCTGCCCAATTCGGTATCCGGCGTTCGGCAAGATATACGAAACCGGTTTCCTTACCCTTACCAAATAATCTTACCTTTCAAATTTTAATCTTTCTATTACTCTTCCAACCTCCTCTTTCCGGTCAAGATGTAGAAACACACCTTTTAGTGGCAATCTCTAAGCAATTGATTTACATAAAACTGAGATTGCGGAGTTTATCCTGAGCGAGATTGCTTCAGGGCTAAAGCCCTTCGCAATGACAGACACGGAATTCTCGGTCAGCCTCTTCAGGTCTGTTGGTTTTTATATGGTCAACATATCTAAAAACCTGTTTTTACATTATTGAACCGTGGCTATGCCCTGAGCCTTCCTCTGCAGGTGCCTCTTCTTTCTTATCTTTTTCAGCATATCTTGTTGGGTCAGATTTTACAAACTGCTCTGACGCAACTCCCTTTTCAAAAGCTTCCTTTATCCATTTTACCATGTTGGGATGTTCAACCATTCCCTTGCTTGTATAGACAAAATCATAGTCCTCTAAAAGTTTAACCCATTTGCCACCGGGCTGGATACTTCTTATATCCTGCACCATGGGCCATACTATCAGCACCTTGCTGTCTTTTGATGCTTCTGCAAGCTGAGCCTTTATTTCATTTAATTGTTTTTCCTTGATGTCTTTTGCAGCATCATCTCTGAAGTAATTCATTATGACTCTTTTGTATGGCGATTTTTTCTTTACCTGCTCAACAAGGGCTTTTATTGCCTTGTCATAGTATGGCATTTCCCATTCATAGGTTGCGCCGTGGTCTATGATAAAGAGGGTTTCCTCTTTTGGGTTTTTTGAGAGCTCTTTTGCTCTGCCAAGAAGGATGTCTGCGATTAATGGGCTGTCAAGCCATCCATCTGAAAAATAGAATGATGCATTTGCCTTTGCAAAGACAATTGGCTCACCCATCATTTCCCTGTCAGCAGGTTTCTGAGGTTTTGGTCCCAAGCCAAGGACGTATGCTGCCCTTGAAAGAAGCGCAGCATTCTCTTTGTTGTTAAAACAGGGAATGGCCACTATCTTGTTTACTCCCTGTGCTTCAAGTTTATTAACTGCATACTGCATTGACCCTGAAACTCCCCACGTAACACAGCAGACATAGCCAAGTTCTACAGGAACTCCTGTTGACGCCCTCACAGCATCGCGGAGTTTCTCAGCACCCTCGTTGTACGCCTGATTCCCTCCGTGCTCAAGGAGCAGAATTCCGGTCTTCTCAGCACAAAATCCTTTTGGGATAAAAGCAACAACAAAGGCAAGGCTTAAAAACAGAATCAAAAATTTTTTCATAAAAAGATCCTCCTTTTTTTGATTTATTTGAAATTAGATAAAAAAAATTATTGTCAAGGAATTTAAATTTTATATGACATATACATAATTTATATATATTATAGTTATGTATAAAATTTGTATATAAATTTAGGAGTAATAAAATGGCACTTAAAGCCAAGAGAATAATTTTTTTACTGGAAGAGAAACTAAGCAAAGAGTTTGATTCTTTAGTCCCCCGCGGGCAAAGAAGCAAAATAGTTAATGAAGCTTTGAGAAAAGAGCTTCTAAAACTCAAGAGGGAAAAAGCAACTGAAAAGTTGATAAAAATCCGTTCTGAAAGCCATAAGGTTTCAATCGAAGAGATTACAGAAGTTTTAAGAAAAGACAGACATAGGCATCAAAAATGAAACTGATAGTTCCTGATGCTTCTATTATAATAAAATGGTCTTTTAAAGAACCAGACCAGGATATTGCTTTATCAATACTAAATGGATGGCTTGAAGGTAAATTTGAAATTATCCTACCTCATCTTTGGATATTTGAAGTTGGCAATATTATAGGAATGAAAATTCCTGATTTAGCTAATGATGTAATGAATATTTTAATAGATTATGAATTTAAAGAATGTGAAATGACAAAAAATTTATGCCAAAAGATTTTTGGTTTAATGAGAGAAATCAATGTTACCTTTTATGATGCAGCTTACCATTAGTTTAGCAATCCAGGGAAATGGAACCTTTATAACTGCTGACAAAATATATTTTGATAAGGCTAAAAAAAAGGCATATTGGATTTTTAAGTCAGTGGGTTCGAGGTTTTTAACGCAGGCTGAAGCCTGCGGCTACCTAATATTTTTTTTGTTTCACAACAAAAACTGCAATCAGTGCAAAGGTTGCCCATCCAAAGAAGTAAAAGGGGACTTTTATATCTGATAAGTCTGAGATAATTCCTCCCGTAGAAGGACCAATCAGATAACCGATGGAAAAAGATAAATTCCACAATCCGTAAGCCATCCCCTGCTCTCCCTGTACTGCGCCTTTTGAAATCAGAAACATCGATGTGGTGACAAGCATTCCCATTGCTATTCCCAATAAAATGAAGACAGGAATCCATGAATTAAATGATGACAGATTTACCATCATTGAAAGAGAAACAGCAGTTATCAGAGAGCCCGAAAAGATAACAGGATTTGTTCCAAACCTGCTTATTGCAATCCCGATTAATGGCTGTGCAATAGTAAGAGAGACAGAGAGAATGCCAAAGAGAAATCCAATATCGCTTTTAAGGAATGACAGTGAGTCCATATATAAAGGGAAAAGGACTTCTGCCATCCCAATGCAGCAGTAAATCGAGAAAATGGAGAGGCATCCAATAAAAATACCGCTGTTTTTCAATAAAAACATAATCCCTTTTCTGCTATATGAGACAGCATCAACCTTTCCCTGTTCACGAAGTCCGACAAAAGAAGTTACAGAAAAGCACATCGCAAGAACAAAACAGATTATAAATGGGGTTTTAAAATCTCCGACTCCGCCAATCAGAGGACCTGCTATCAAACCAAGTCCAAAGGCTGTGCTGATAAGGCTTATCTCAAGTCCTTTTCTTTTTGACCCTTCTGTTGCCCTGCTTGCCAGAGGCTGTGCAGCAACCCAGGCAATTGCCGAGGCTACACCCTGAAATGCCCTTGCTGTGACTAATATCCAGATAGAGGTTGTGAATATGAGTGTCAGAGAGGAAACTGCAAGGCAGAGCATCCCGAGACCTATTACAAGCCCATTCCTTCCGACCTTGTCAACAAAATACCCGAAAGGGAGAATGACAAGGATGAAAGCTACAGAGTAGGCTGAAAGCGCCAATCCTATTTGCGCATCAGATGCCTTTAAAAGTTTTGCAAAGATTGGAACACTCGGCGTTATTACCCCATAGCCAACCATATCAGTAAAAATTACACCACAGCAGATAAGGAGAGTGAAGATGCGAGAAAATCTGTTTGGATTATTGGAATTTTGGATTTGGATTTTTCCATTTGACATTTTTTTGTTTTACGCCTGCTGTTTTCTTGCATCCCTTACCATTTTCCCAAGAATTATTACTGAAAACAAACAGACTGCTCCGCAAAGACCTACAGTCATTTGTGTTCCAACAAGGTGGGCAACTATTCCTGCAATAAAATTTCCAAGGGGTGCAACTCCCATGAGCATGAAAGTAAAGACACTCATCACCCTGCCTCTTAAAGCGTCAGGAACAACCTCCTGAATGAATGTGTTTGTCATTCCTATCTGGGTAATCATCCCCCATCCGATAAAAAAGAGAAAGATAAGTGATGGGAAAAACCATTTTGAAAAAGAGAATAATATGATAAAAAAAGAGCATACCATGCCGCCTAAAATGACAATGTTGAGTTTTGTCTTGTTGTTTCCTGATGCTATTCTTAATGCCCCGAAAACCGAGCCAAGCCCTGACATCCCCATCAAAAACCCCATCCCGCGTGAACCAACCTTAAGAATATCGCGCGCAAATACCGGCATGAGGATTACATAGGGCATTCCAAATATGCTAATTACTCCAACCATCATAAGAAGAAAAAAAACTACCCTGTTTTCCCTGATATATCTGAACCCTTCTCCAAGGCTTTTTGAGAGGTTATTCTCTGAAACAGCCTGAGGTTTGCTTTCTATATTTACAAGATAAAGTCCTATTATTACTGCAATGTAGCTAACCGCATTTATATAAAAACAAAAAGCCTCGCCAAACAGGGAGATTAGAATTCCTCCTATTGCAGGTCCTATTATTCTTGCTGCATTAAAAATTGAAGAGTTCAAGCCAATTGCATTTTTTAAATCCTCCTTGCCTACAAGCTCTACAACAAAGGACTGCCTTGTCGGAGCATCAAAGGATGTGATTGTTCCAAAAAGGGATGCAATTATAATAATATGCCAGATTTTTATAAGATCTGTATAGGTAAGAAATCCAAGCAGAAAGGCTAAAACCATGGAGCTTATCTGCGTTGCAATGAGAATCTTTCTTTTGTCCAGCTTATCAGCAACTGCCCCTGCAACAAAAGAAAGTAAAAGCACGGGAATAAAGCTTATAGAGCTTACAATTCCGAGCATGAATGGGGAATTTGTGAGGCGGAATACAAGCCAACTCTGTGCTACAATCTGCATCCACGAGCCAATGAGGGAGATAAACTGCCCTGTCCAGAAAAGTCTGAAATTTCTGTGCGAAAGAGCCCTGAAGGTCTGACGCATCACATCTGTTTTCATAGCTAAGGAGTCATCTCTCTACCCTCGAAACTTGTTTGTTATTGGTATCCTTCTTCCTGAACCAAAGGCTTTTGGGGTTATCCTGATTCCTGGCGCAGCCTGCTGTCGCTTATACTCATTTCTGTCAACACGGATAACAACATCCTTTACTATTTTTTCTTCATATCCAAGGGCAACTATTTCCTCAATGCTCTTGTCAAGCTCAACACATAGATGCAGTATCCCGTCAAGTATGTTGTAGTCAGGCAGGGAATCAGTATCCTTCTGGTTTGACCGCAGTTCAGCAGAAGGCTCTTTTGTAAGGCATCTTTCAGGTATTTGTGGTTTTTTAGACATTGAATTGCGATATTTTGATAGTTCATATACGAGGGTTTTGGGAACATCAGAAATTACCGCAAATCCTCCAGCCATATCACCATAAAGAGTTGTATACCCCATGCTGAGTTCCGATTTGTTGCCTGTTGTCAGCAGAAGGTAGCCGAATTTATTTGAAAAAGCCATCAGGATATTGCCCCTGATGCGTGCCTGCAGGTTTTCTTCTGTTATGCCAGGCTTTGTTCCTTTAAAAACCGGAAAGAGAGTCCCAATGTATGATTTATAAACTTCATATATTGGAATTTTTTCAAGTTTTATTTTTAGATTTTTTGCAAGTTTCTGCGCATCTTCAAGGCTGTGCCTTGAGGATATATGGCTTGGCATTGCAATTCCAACAACGTTTTCAGCTCCCAAAGCATCGACAGCGATGGTAGCTGTAATAGAGGAATCTATGCCTCCGCTCAAGCCTATTACCACTTTTTTAAACCCGTTTTTCCTCACATAATCACCAACCCCAAGGACAAGGGCATCATAGATTTCCTTAAAGGGATCTTTTTCAACAACTCTCTTTTTTACAAGAAATGGATTTTTCCTGACATCAAGCTGTTTAAGTTTTCTATCAGTTGATATCCTGGTTTTTCCTCTGGAGATTACCTTGCTTACATTGAAATTTTCAGGCTTTTGCTGAAACTCTCTTGCCCTCGGGTCTCTTAACCGCGTTCTTTTTACATCTTCAAGGCTAATGTCAGAAAAAACTAAATCCTCCTTGAAAAGTTTTCCCTCAGCAATGGTATTGCCGCTGCAGTCAATTAACAGACCATTGCCGTCAAAGACTAAATCATCCTGCCCTCCTACAAGGTTGTTGAATATGAGATTTACAATATTGTCACTTGCCCTTGTCATGAACATGTTCTTTCTAAAGTCAGGTTTTCCAATGTGGTATGGAGAAGCAGAGATATTGATTATTAATTCTGCGCCTGCGTGGCACTGGTTTTCTGTTGGAAAGCCCGGAACCCATATATCCTCGCATATGCTCACGCCAAAAACCACTGTGTCAGTTTCAAAAACAAAGGTCTCTCTGCCTGCCTTAAAATAGCGCTTCTCATCAAACACCCCGTAATTCGGAAGGTGGATTTTGTGCTGGATTCCTATTATTTTCCTGTCGTGGATTACTGCTGCAGAATTAAAGACATCTCCGTCATCGTGAACAAAGCCAACTATTGCAATGATTCCTTCAGTCTCTTTAACAATATCCTGAAGCCTTTGCTGGTTTTCTTTTATGAATTTTGTTTTAAGCAGCAGGTCTTTTGGAGGATAGCCTGTAATTGCAAGCTCAGGAAAGGTGATGAGGTTTATCTTAAGCTTTTTTGCCTCTTTGATGGCACTGATGATTTTTCCCGTATTGCCATCAAGGTCGCCAACAGTTGTGTTAATCTGGGCTATGCCAGCACGTATGTATTTCATTGGGTAGTTTCTAATAAGCTTCCTCAATCCGTTTTAAGCTGAAAGAGAAATTGCTTCAATATCTTAAATTTTATAACCCTAAATCAAAATTTGTCAAATTAAAAGGTAGAGAATTATATATTGACTAACCATTTTTAATCCTGTTAATTTTCTATATTAAAATTTGGTGCAGATAATTTTTAGTTAGGAAAAATGTAGCTGCAGAGCGCAGCTCTGCTTAAGCAAAAAATATTGAAAAAGAAAACATGCAAAAAAATTTAGATAAGATTTTGAAGGATATCAGTTCTGGCAAGACTGCTCCTGTGTACCTTCTTTTTGGAGAAGACGGGTATTTTGTTAATGAGGCTTTTAAAAAACTTTTAGATAGTTTTGTCCCTGAAGAGGACAGGTCTTTAAATCTGGAAATCTTTAAGGGTGAAAAATTAGACTTAGATGCTGTGATAATAGGGCTTTCATCCTATCCATTTTTGGCAGGCCACAAGGTTGTTGCACTCTTAGACCAGGAGATGCCGGCTTCAACTTCCCCGGATTTTGATTTGCTCCTTGAATGCCTTGAGAAAAATATCCCGCCTCAGAACCATTTAATCATAGCAACATCAAAGACTGTTGATAAGAGAACCGTTCTGTTTAAAAAGATTAAAGAAATCGGCGAGATTTTTGCATTTGAAGAAGAAGATGCAAGAGACAGATATTCCAGCTTCAGAGATAAAATTAATGAGAGAGTAACCAGTGAAGGTAAAAAAATCACAGGGGAGGCATTTGACAGTTTGATAGACAGGACCGGGTTTGATGCGCGCCTGATATTTGCAGAAATTGAAAAACTCCTGAACTTTGCAGGTGACAAGAAAATAATCGATAAAAGCGATGTAGATGCAGTTGTTCCTGTAACAAGGCAGCAGGTAATATTTACTCTTCTTGACGCAATGAGCAGAAGGGATAAAAAAATCGCTTTTGATATACTTGAAAGACTTTTATCAGAGGGGGAAGAGCCAATAAAGATTAATCACATGATGGCAAGGCAGATAAGGCTTTTACTGCAGGCAAAAGAGCTTCTGGAGACTGAGCATTTGAAAAAGTTCAACGAGAATTCCCAGTTTCCTCTTTTTCAAAAACTTTTTGGGAACAGAATAGAAGAATTCAGGGACAGATACAAGGAGGATTCTTATAATCTTTTTTCATATAAGCCTTTTTATGTTTTCAATGTATCAAGGCTTGCTTCCAAATGGGATAAGGAATCGCTTTTAAAAAGTTTCAAATTCCTGCATCATGCTGATATGGATTTGAAAAGTTCAGGCAATGAGCAGGGAAAATTGATTTTACAGAAATTGATTCTTAATCTTGGGCAGGAGTGAAGAGTTGAATACCATTGGTTTTGAGCATATAACAGGGCAGGAAATTGCAGTTTCACACCTGAGGTCCCTGCTGAATAAGGACTCCTGTGCGGGAGCATATCTTTTTACAGGACAGGAAGGAATCGGCAAAAAGATTTCTGCAATATCTTTTGCAAAAGCCCTTGTCTGCCACAAGGCATCTCCTGACCCCTGCAATGAGTGCGTTTCCTGCAAGAAGATTTCCAGCGCACTTTTTTTCCATCCAGATATTACCCTTTACCACGATGTTTATAATCCTGTAGGAATTCCAAGATTTATTTCTTTAAAGAAGATGGGATATGAAGGAGACGAGTCTTTAAAAGGAGAAGATGTCTATTTAGAAGCCTGCAAACTGCTTAAGAAAAAGGAACTTCTGTTAAATCCTGTAAGTTCTGAAAAAGGGGTTGAGACAGTAGATTTTTTTTATCTTAACCCGGCTAAATTGTTTGTTGAAAAAGACGGGAAGACATATATCTCTTCATCTCTGATTGAATCAAGCCTTGAGCCGCTCATCAGGGAAAATTCCTCTGCCCACGTCCTTGCAAAATGGCTTTATACCTTTACTAAGGGATTCTACAAACAGAGCTTTAAAGTCGGAGAGCAGGAGGGAGAGGATGGAAGGGAAAATGTCAGGGGAATTATAAAAGATATTTATCTGAAGCCGTCAGAGGGGAAAAGAAAGGTTTTTATAATTGATGATGCCCACAAGATTACTGAAGTTGCAGCAGATGCGTTCCTTAAAACCCTTGAAGAACCTCCAAAGGATTCAGTGATAATACTGATTACTTCAAAGCCTGAGATGTTGCTTCAGACAATCCGCTCCCGGTGCAAAAAGATCAAATTCCAGCCAATCGGAAAGAAATCAATCTGTGAGTTTATCAGGAAAACTAAAAACCTCGGCTATGAAGATTCCCTTCTTGTTGCATCGTTTTCTCAGGGAAGTCTTGGCAGGGCATTGGAGATGAATCTTGACGAGGTTTTGGAAAAAAGGCAGGAGATAATCAATCTTACTTCGCAGGACAGTTTGAAAAACACGAGCAGGTTTTTCCATTTTGCAAGGGTATTTTCAGGAGAGGGCAAGGAGGACAGAAGGCATAAAATAAATTCAACTCAGGAGTTTATTGAGCTGATGCTTTCGTGGGTTCGCGACCTGATTCTGGTTAAAAGAGACGGGGACAGGGAAATGGTTATAAATTTTGATAAGATTGATGAACTTAAAAAGATATCCAATAAATACAGTTTTGAGAAGTTAGAAACTATCTTTTCAATTTTTTCAGGAGCAAGCCGGCTTCTTTCAAGAAATGTTGATGTAAGGATTATGATTGAGTCCTGCCTCGTGGAAATGAAAGAAGTAGTTAGTTGTTAGTGAACAGTATTCCGTAGGGGCAGGGACAAGCCCTGTCCTTCTCTGGATTTCAGATTGCAGAGTGCAAGCAATAAAACAAAAAATAGGTTGACTGGAATTTTTAATATTCTATAATAAAAACCATTCTGGGGCTGTAGCTCAGTTGGGAGAGCACAAGGCTGGCAGTCTTGGGGTCAGGGGTTCGACCCCCCTCAGCTCCATACCAAAAAGGGGACGGTTGTTCCCTTTTTATTTTTTCTTTGAAATATTCTTTTTAACCTCAATATCAATTCCGTATTCTTCGCCATACTGCTTTATCATAAAAGCAGCATACCTTGCGTAGGAACTTTTTGGATATCTTGAGAGCAATTCCTTGTAGGTCTTTAAAGCTCTTTCCCTTTCCTCGCCTTCCCAGTATGATTCTGCAAGAAGGATAATTACCATTGGTTCTATTTTCTGGTCGGGGTAGTTTTCAAGAAGCCCTCTGAGCCTTCTTGTTGCAGCTCTGTACTCCTTTATCCTGTAATAAAAATTCCCTATATAATATTCATGCCTTACAATTCTCTCAGTGCATTTTTTAATCTTTTCCCTGGATTTTGGCGCATAGGGGCTGTCAGGGGTTACTTTCAAAAGATCCCTGAACTGCTTTATTGCTTCTTCTGTTTTTGACTGGTCAACGTCATAAGGCAGCATCTGGTTATAGAGAGATATCCCAATTCGGTATCTTGCCAGATCTTTACTGCCATGGGCAGGATGGTAATCAAGAAATTCCTTGTATTCTGCAATTGCTTCATCATACTTTTTATCCAGATAATAGCTTTCTCCAATCTTGAGACGGACATTTGAAAGGGTACTGCTTTCAGGAAATTCTATTTTTATTTTTTTAAACGCCTCTACTGCATCTCTGTATTTTTTTTTCTTGAATGCCTTTTCTCCCCTTGTGTACAACTCGTTTACTGAAAGGCTGTTTTCAATGGTTTGCTGGGTAGCACAACCGATGGAGAACAATAGAATCCAAACCAGTAATTTAGTGGCTATTCCTGAGATTTTCATATTTTCCTGCATTGAGCTGAAGTTTTGTTTGAAATTCAGTATTTTGGATTTAGAGTTTTTTATTACTCAATACATATACCTTCCGTCAGTGGTAAAGGCGTTCTTTATCAACTCAATCTTTCTTTGTTCCTTTTCACCTGTGATTCCAATAACATCAAAACGGCAGCCTGTTCTCTTTATCCCTTTTCCTATAAGATAAGTAAGAGCAGTTTTTACAATTTTTCTCTGTTTCGACGGATTAACAGAGAGTTCAGGCTGGGCAAAATCCTTAGAAATCTTGGTTTTTATTTCAACAAAAACTATGTCATCCTTATCTCTTGCAATAATGTCAATTTCACCTGCTCTGTTCCTGTAATTTCTTTCCACTATCTGATATCCATTCTTTTCAAGAAATTTGCAGGCAATATCCTCACCTTTTTTTCCGAGCTCTATTCTTTTTTCCATTTTAGTTTCTCACTGCCAGTCGCTTATTGTTCGTAGTTTAAAAGCAAAGCTTCGCTCTGCAGCTACTTTGCTTTTTTTTCCAGCAGCTTCTGTACGTGGATCACATCTTTATCGCCCCTGCCTGAAAGTCCAAGCACTACCAATGAATTCCTGCTGAACTTTTTCCTGTGCTTATAAAGGTATGCAATGGCGTGTGATGTTTCAAGAGCCGGAATTATTCCCTCAAGCTCTGATAAAAGCCTGAACCCTTCAAGGGCTTCATCATCTTTAACAGAAACATATTTTACCCTTTTGATTTCTTTCAGATAGCTGTGCTCAGGTCCTACTCCGGGATAATCAAGCCCGGCTGAAACAGAGTGAGCTTCCCTTACCTGCCCGTCATCATCCTGAAGTATATAGCACTTGCTCCCGTGAAACACCCCAACCTCTCCTGCCTCAAGCGAGGCTCCGTGCATTCCTGATTTAAGTCCGTATCCTCCGGCTTCCACTCCAATCAACTCCACTTTATCATCAATGAAAGAATGAAAAAGCCCTATCGAATTACTCCCTCCGCCAACACAGGCAATACAGTGGGTTGGAAGCCTTCCTTCTTTCCTGTAAATCTGTTTTTTCGTCTCCTTGCCTATTACTGCCTGAAAATCCCTTACCATCATTGGATAGGGATGGGGACCGACAACAGAACCGATTATGTAATGGGTATTTTCCACATTCGTAACCCAGTCTCTCAATGCCTCATTTATTGCATCCTTAAGTGTCCTGCTTCCTGATTTTACAGGAGTTACTTTCGCTCCAAGAAGCTTCATTCTGAATACATTGAGAGATTGCCTTTCAATGTCTTCTTCTCCCATGTACACTTCACATTCAAGCCCGAAAATACTTGAAACCGTTGCAGTTGCAACTCCGTGCTGCCCTGCCCCTGTCTCTGCAATTATTCTTTTCTTTCCCATTCGCTTTGCAAGGAGAATCTGGCCAAGGGTGTTATTTATCTTGTGGGCTCCTGTATGAAGGAGGTCTTCTCTCTTTAAATATATTTTACCTGTCCTGAGGCAATCTGAAAGCCTCTTTGCAGAATAAAGAGGCGTTGGCCTTCCCGCATATTCTTCCAGATAATATGAAAGCTCTTCCTGAAATTTCTTATCACTTTTTGCCTTAAGATACTCTTTTTCAAGCTCCTCAAGAGCTTTCATCAAAGTTTCAGGGACAAATCTCCCTCCAAAAATCCCGAAGTGACCTTTCTTATCAGGTAAGTTGTATTTCATTTTTTTAGTTTTCAGCTAACAAGCGTCAGCATTCAGCTATCAGCTAAATCCCCTCTAACCCCTCTTTTTCAAAGGGGGGATGGGGGAATTTTTACCGCTTGAATGACATTCTCGGTCAACCTGTAAAGAGGCAGAGCAAGGCTCTGCCTGCCTGTTCGGCAGACAGGCAGCTACATTTTTAATTCTCTCACAGGTATTTCCCAAAAATCTGTTTCAAGTCTTTTTTTATTTTTGCAGGTATCTTATCCTTTGCTGTGATAATCGCATACTTTAAACTCTCAGGGCAGCTACATTTTCTATGAGGCTTTATCTTTTTTACAGCATTCCTGATTATGCTCTGAGCCATTTTAACATTCTTTCTTATAATTTCCAGCACAGCATCAATTGTAACATCCTCTTCTTCCTCGTGCCAGCAGTCGTAATCAGTTGCAAGGGCGATTGTCCCGTAGCAGATTTCAGCTTCCCGTGCAAGCTTTGCTTCAGGGATGTTTGTCATTCCTATTACATCAACGCCCCACTTGCGGTAGATGAGGGATTCTCCTCTTGTGGAAAACTGGGGTCCCTCAATACATATGTAAGTCCCGCCTTTATGAACCCTTGCGCCTGCTTCTTTTGCTGATGAATAAAGGATACAGGCAAGCTCATCGCAAATAGGGTCTGCAAACTGAATATGCCCTGCAATTCCGTTACCGAAAAAGGTACTTATTCTTGTTTTGGTCCTGTCGTAAAACTGGTCAGGGATTACAATATCTCCCGGTCTTATCTCTTTTTTCATGCTTCCAACAGCGCTTACTGAAATTATCCATTCAACCCCGAGTTTTTTCATCCCATATATGTTTGCCCTGAAATTGATTTCGTGCGGCAATATCCTGTGTCCCTTTCCATGGCGCGGGAGAAAGACCATTTCTTTGCCGTCGAGTTCTCCCATGATATATTTATCAGAGGGTTTGCCAAACGGGGTTTTGACTTCAGCTTCCTTTACTTCCTTCAAATCCTTCATTTCATAAAGGCCGCTTCCACCAATTACTCCGATTTTACCCATCTCTTACCTCCAGGAACAGGTTGATAAATAATTTTTTTTTAAAACTAACAAAGGAGTTTGTTATTGTCAAGAAACAACAGAAAGACAGGAAACTTCAAGCAAAATTGTCAAAAGAAATTCTCCAGATTATAAAAACAAATTATCCCAGACATTTCAGATTTTTGTTGTTTTTCTTATCTGGTTATCTTATTATATATAAAAATAAAGTAAAAATTCTTTTGCTTTATCTGACCTATGAGTCTGTCGTTGCCTTAAATCTCTTCTTCTGCTTGCATTCCAACCCAAGATTTTTGCGTACGCTTAATCCGGCAAACTCCCACCTCAACACCATGCTCTGCCAACTCACGCTTGACTCTCGCCAGCTCTATTTCTATATTTGTCTGACGCCTTTGATGCTTGCCTACATCCACAAGCTTACCATTTTTATTCATCTTGACCCAGTAGGCCTATTGTTGATGAAGGCAAGGACAATCGCCGACCTGCCTCAGTTGCGCTTAACCCCACTTCTTTTATAAGCTTTACTGCTTCCTCTCTAAATTCCTTTGTGTAATTTTTCTTCGGGATCCTTTCCATGATGACACCTCCATCTTTATAATATGTTACTCAACTTTGGTGTCCACTATTTTCAGCTTACCTCAATTTCCGCAGGAATGACGGTAATTAATTGGACAGCTGTGACTTGCTATCTATTCTCAAAAAAGAAGAATAAGGTTCAGGATAAGTATTCAATGATAGTAGGGTTTGTCGTTGTTCTGGTCATCATCTTTTGAGATGACCCGCAGTTTTCTTTTCAGACGGTGATATTTAAGCTTAAGATAAGCCTGCCTAAATATCTCCTTAATGTCCCAGTTTTTAAGATATAAATAACCAAAAATCATTCCTCCGAGATGGGTTATATGGGCAATGCCGTTTCCGCTGGCTGACATTGAAGAGAATAAGGCAACGGACCCCATAAGGATTACAAAATGCTTTACCTTTATCGGGAACAGAAAATACAGGTACACCATTCTGTCAGGGAAAAGCATCCCGTATGCCATAAGTATTCCGTATATTGCACCTGATGCTCCGATTGTAGGGCTAATTGATGTTGGAAGAAAAATTACTGTGCAAATCCCTGCTCCGACGGCACATAATAAATAATATTTTAAAAAAAATGCTGAACCCCATATTCTTTCAAGGTCCCCGCCAAACATCCATAAGGCAAGCATATTAAAAAAGATGTGGAATAGCCCACCGTGTAGAAATTGGTAGGTAAAAAGCTGCCAGAAATAAAACTCCCTGATGACCATGTAAGGCACAAGCCCAAAAAAATATATTATTTTGTAACTGGCAAAAAATTGAAGAAGGAAGACAGCTACATTGGCAATAATCAATTTTTTTATAACCGGGGTTACAGGGAAACCAAAGGAAAGAGACGAACCGCTTCTGTAATAATAGCTCATTGCGCTACCATTGCTATCAAGTCTTTTATTCTCTGTTTTGTAGGAAGTTCATATGGACATTTTTCTTCGCATTGTCCGCATTCAGAGCAGGTTTTAAGGCTTGGGAGGAGTCTTTTAGCCATAGTATTAAGCATATATTCTATATTTTCATCCTTTGGCTTGCCATAGCATTTTTGATGGATTCCATGGACAAAGGGAATCATTATGTTGGAAGGACATGGTTGACAGTATGAGCATCGTCTGCAAAAATCTTTTCCAAGAGATTCAACATCTTTTTCAAGCGTTAAAAGTTCTTCTTTGGTGAGTTTTCTGTTTTCTGAAATTATCTTAAAATTTTCTTCAAGTTCCCTTAATGATGCGATGCCCGGAACAATGAGGTCCACATCGTAATCAAGGAAAAAGCGAAGAGCTAAAGGAATATCCGGTATAACACCGCCACCAAGCGGTTTCATTACG